>JAAEQP010001548.1 GCA_024231375.1 bacterium
CCCATCTTGAAGGGGTTCTGCACGGCCAGCGCCTGAATCACACCTTCTTCCAGTGCCCGAATCTCCTCGGGGGACGCGTCAAAGCCGACCAGCTTCACCTCGCCCGCCTTGCCGCGCGCTTTCAGAGCCTGAATGGCGCCAATGACGCCCGGCTCGTTCGCGGCGAAAATGCCTTTGATGTTGGGACTGGACGTGAGCATGTCCTCGGTCGCGGCCATACCGGTCGCCACCTTGCTCTGCGAATAGAGTGTGGCCACAAGGTTGACGTCCGGGCAGCTCTCGATGGCCTTCTTGAAGCCTTCCTCACGCATGTCCGACGTGGACGCGCCGGAGATGAACGGAATAAGCCCCACTTCGCCCGCGCCGCCGATTAGTTTGGCGAGCGTCAAGCCCACTTGCTCGGCGCCGGCCACGTTGTCGGTCGCCACGAATGACACCGCCACATCCGACGTGACGCCCGAGTCGATGGTCACCACGGTGATGCCCTTCTCGACCGCACGTTTCAGCACGTCGTTCAGGGCTTCCTCGTGGCAGGCCGCCATGACGATGGCGTCGACGCGATTCGAGATCGTGTCTTCAATGATGCCGATCTGCTTGGCAACTTCCGTCTCGCTGGACGGTCCGTTCCACGTGACGGTGGCGTTCATTTCACCCGCGGCGGCCTCGGCGCCCGCCTTCACCGTCAACCAGAACTGGTGGCCAAGCCCCTTCGGAATCACCGCAATGTCGTATCCGTCTTCTTCCGCGGGCTGCGCCGCGCCCGAACCTTCTCCGCCTTCTGGCGTTGAGGTCTGTTGTCCGCATCCCAATGCAATGGCCAGCATCAGCGCCACTGTGAGGATTCGTTTCGTCATGACTTCCATCTCCCCTCTTGCCTTGCCGAACGATGCGGTCACGATTGGATCAGGCCCGCCCGGCGTTTTCTGAGGTTGTCGTAATACACAAGCACGATGATGAGCGAACCCACCAATACCGATTGCCAATGAGGGTCAAGTTTCTGCAGATTGCAGAAATTTACCAGCACATTCATGATCAGCGCGCCAGCAAGCGCGCCCACGCATCCGCCTTCACCGCCCATCAGACTCGCGCCGCCGATCACGCATGCCGCGATGGCGTCCAGTTCCATACCGACCCCTTCCTGGGGATCGCCAATGCCGATCTTCGACATGTGCATGACGCCCGCGAACCCGACCAGAAGACCGCACAGGGCGAATGCGCCGATACGGACGCGGTCGACGTTGACACCGGACAGGCGCGACGCGATGGCGTTCCCGCCCGTGGCGTAGATGGACCGGCCAAACCGCGTGAAATTCAGCGTCACCGCGATGCCGGCCGTGATCGCCAGCGTGATCACGACGGGGATCCACCAGCCCCGGGTGCCGCCCAGGTAGCGAAACGATTCCGGCAACCCGTACACGGCTTCACTCCCCGTGAGAAGCAACACACCGCCACGCGCCGCCATCATCATACCCAGCGTGGCGATGAACGGCGGAATCTTGCCCTTGGCCCAAAGCAGGCCGCTCACGCTTCCGCAGCACAGACCAATCAATGCGCCCGCCAAGATGCCCAGCGGCACGGGAAGCCCGGCGTTGATGAGCATGGTGGCCACGCATCCCGACAGCGCCGCCACACTGCCCACGGACAGATCGATGCCCCCGGTCAGAATGACGAGCGTTTGGCCGGTAGCAGCGATGCCCACGACGCACGTGCGTCGCGCCACGTTGCTGACGTTCTCGCCGCTTCGAAACTCCGAAGAGACGACCGCAAGCACCAGGCACAACCCGGCCAAGATAAACAGAGGCGAATACCGTGCAATAAACCGTTTCATCTAGTCGAGCGGGAGCTTGACGGCTCCACCTTCCTTTCCGGACATGTCGGCCGCGAAGCACACCTCGTGGGTCTTGTACGAGTCAGCTACGCTGCAATGCGATTCGGTGTCGTTCTGGATACAGTCGACCAAGTGCTCCACTTCCAGCGTGAAGGGATGGTGGGTCACGTCGCCGCTGTCCGGCAGAATCGTGGGAATGTCCACCCAACTGGACTGGCCCGGGAACTTCGTCTTCGAATAGAGCTGGTTGTTCTTGATGGTGCCGTGGGTGCCGACGAGGTTGATGTTGAACACATACGGCTGGATGCATTCGATGGACGATGCCACCTTACCCACGCGGCCATCGTCGAACTTGCAGATGGTGCAGCTCGTGGGGTCGTACTCGTAGTCCTTGAAGTCGTCGCCCTTGCCGAACGTGGCGTACTGGCAAACCTCGACGATGTCGCCACCCATGAACCAACGGAGCGCGTCGACCGCGTGGCATCCCGCGGACAGGAGCGAACTGACGCCGATCTCCTTCTTCACGTTCCAGGCGTACTGCTTGTACCAGGGACCGATGCCATGGAAATAGTCCACCTCGCCCAGAAACACCCGGCCGATGGCGTCATCGGCGATCTGCGTCTTGATGATGTCGAACAGAGGATTCCACCGAAGCACGAAGCTGACAACCGTCTTCACGCCGGACTTCGCCACGGCGTCGCGGATGTCTCGGGCTTCCTGGAGATTCGTGGCGATGGCCTTCTCGACGAGCATGTGCTTGCCGGCTTCGGCAGCGGCCACGACCTCGTCGCGATGAACGTTCGGCGGTGTCGCGATGGCGATGATGTCGATCCCGTCCTGACCAACCATCTTCTCGTAGTCGGTGAAGATGTCGCACTCGACCCCACACTCGGCCGCCTTGGCGCGCGCCCCCGCCTCAGTGCGAGAACACAGCGCCCGGACCTCCGTGTTGGGATTGTCGCTGAATGCGCGAATGTGCTCTCCCGCCACCCAGCCCGTTCCGACGATTCCCACGCCCATCTTCGCCATGGTGTCATTCTCCCCAGTTTGTTGCCTTCGTCCGTGCCCTCGTTTCAGGGGGCTAGCGGTGCAAATACACGTCCCACCCGAGGTACTTGTCGAGGGCCTCGAACACCACACGCGCACACTGGCTGTGGTTCATGGCGACGTGATGTTCGAACCCGTTTTCGCAGATGTATTGCAGCAAGGCCTGCAGATTCGGGATGCGGGCGACGCCGTAACCGCCGAACGTCTTGAGCGGGTCGTCCGTGAATTCCCCTTCGCCAAGGTACGCCGCCACGACCCCCTCGGTGTCGAGGGTGCTGACCCGCGTGTAGGTGAAGGGAAGCGGTTTGATGCGCCCCACCATCGTACCGAATGTGTTCTTCTTGCCGACCGTGCCCGCGATGATTTCCTGATAATCCATGGCGGCGCCCGTGAAACAACTCTTGGGCAGGTTGGAACAGTGGAAGCACACGCACTTGTCCGGATCGTCGCCGTAATTGTTGTTCCAATCCAGCAGGAAACTCGGCCTACCCGATGCCAACGCCATGGCGTGCATGCCCACTGCGCCGCACACGTCCACCTCGCATGCCGATGAGCGCAGCTTGTCGCTCAACATGCTCATGACGGTGCATGGCACCACGCCGAGGTACTCCTCCATCGACGTCCAGCATTGAAACGCCGTGATGTCCAGTTCGGCCTCCGCCATCCAGTCGTCCACGACCAGCGCCAGCTTCGCCATCTTGATGACCGACGCAGCCGGCACCTTCCCTGCGTCCACATAGCGCTCGATGCGCTTCACCCGGTCTTTGACCTTGGCGTCGCGGTCCTTGATGCGTTCAATCCGACCAAACACCTCCGACAAGTCCAACGTTTCCACGGAAATGCCGGATTCTTCGAGCAGCTTCTCGCTATAGCGGACCGTGTTGAACGCGGCCGGACGCGCGCCCAGCGCGCCCACCCGGCAGTGGGTCAGTCCCTTCACCACCCGGCACACGCCCGCGAAGGATTCAATCTCCGCCTCGAAGGCTTCCGTGGCGGGGTCCATCGTGTGTTGGGCGGTGAGAGAAAAGGGGATGCCGTACTGGACTAAGTTGTTGCATGCACTCATCTTGCCGCAGAAGGAGTCGCGGCGGTGCTTGATGGTCATCTTGCGGGCATCGTCGGCCCACGCATGAATGAGGACAGGCACATCGAGATCCGCCAGCTTCAGCGCATCGGCGACACCGCGTTCGTCGCCGAAGTTGGGCAGGGTCACGATGACGCCGTCGATCTGGTCCCGGTGCTTCTTGAACAGGTCGGCGCACTTCTTCGCCTCCTGCCATGTCTCCACGCATCCGAACTTCGTGGATCGCGGGTCGAGGGCGACGGTCTGGTGACCCAGCCGCTTCAACAGCTTGAGCATCTGGTCGCGCCCGTCGCGCGCCAACGCATCGGGAAAGAACCCTCGGTTCCCCACGATCACGCCGAAACACACACCCTTCGACCGTCGAGACGAACGCGTTGCTGAAGCCATATCTTCTGCTCCCGTCGTTATTGTCCACACCCTTCGGACAGAGCACGCCCCAGACCGTGCATTGTAGCCCGCATCAAGGGATCGCCGCAAACTGGCTGTTCAGGCGCGCAGTGCCCACGCGCAGACCTCGCAGGTTGCGTTGTAAACCCGCTGCAAGTGACGGTATACTTATGCGCGTCGGGTGCCCAAGTGGCCTTCGGCACCCGACGCCGACCTCGGCACGGAGCCTAGATGCCGCTCGGGGAAGGGTGCCGACGAGAGAGGGAGTGAGGCGTTGGTCGGGAGAATTTCGCCGCTTGCGAAGATGCTCCTTGTTGTGGGCGTCCTGTTCTTCGCCGGGTCCTACTACCCCAACTACATCCTCCAAGAGGATACGATAGGGGATGCGTTCGACCTTGTGGGGACGGGTGCGCTTGTCCTCGGCGCCTGTCTCATCGTCCGATCCTTCTCCAAATCCCATTACGTGATCGGCGCCATTTACACGGGCGCTGCCTGTCTCACACTGGCTCGCGTCATCGACTTCACCCAGGAAATGGCATTTCTCCGGGGGGTTCCGTTCGTCGGAGACACGGGATTGGGCAGCACCCTGATCATGCGGGGTCTTGAGGGATTCGGATACTGCTGCGTCCTCCTTACTATGCTCGCGGTTCTGTACGAACTGGCCCAGTTGAAGGCTTCGGCGGAACTGGAGCATCAGCGCTACCTCGAACTGCACGAGGCCAGCCTGCTTCTGGCCCGCGTGGCGGACATGTCGGCCGAGGCGGTCTTCGGATTCGACGCATCGGGCGCGGTCCGCACATGGAACCTGGGCGCCGAGAGTCTCTTTGGGTACACCAGCGCCGAAGCGGTCGGTAGACCCGCGGCCGGTTTTCTTCTCGACGCCCCCTATCCACTGGACAGCGAGCTGATGGCCCGGCTGGGCGCGGAGCATCCCCTTCACGATGTGGAACTGGCGGGCCGCACCAAACAAGGCAAGACATTCCCGGCCGGGGCGACCTTCTCCCTCGTGTCGGATGATGCGGGTCAGCCGGTCGGCGTCAGCGTGATCGTCCGGGATATCGAAGAACAGAAGAGGGCGGAACGCGAACTCATCGCGTCCCGCAACCTCCTTTCCGGGGCGCTGCACAGTGCCGACGTGGGCATGTTCATCATCCGGCCCGACTTCGAATTGGTCGAGTTCAACATCCGTATGGAAGAGTTGACCGGTGTGCGCTGGGATGGCCCCATGTCCATGTCGGAGATGGCCCAAGGCAGGTTCGAGCCGACCGCCCGGTTCGTCGAAACGGTTCTTGCCAGCGTGTTCGAACAACGCGAGCCGGTCGAGTTCCGGAATCTCGCCGTCCACCGCCAGAACGACAACTCGACCCGCATATGCAACATGGCCGTGTCGCCCATTCTCGGCGAAGACGGACAAGTCGTGGCGGCGGGCGGCATCGCGGTGGACATCACGGACCGAGAGGCCCTTCAGGCCCGGCTGCTGGAATCCCAGAAGCTCGAGAGTCTTGGCCGGCTTGCCGGCGGGATTGCCCACGATTTCAACAACATTCTCGGCGGTATCCTGGGGTACGCCTCCCTCCTGCGCCAGAAATTCGGACCCGACTCGCCCTACATGCGCTACATCGAAACCATCGAGGATTCGGCCAACCGGGCATCCGAACTAACCCATCAACTGCTGGCCTTCTCCAGGGGAGGCAAGTCGCAAATGGCCGCGGTGCAGCTCAACGACCTCATTGAGGAGACGGTGCGCCTTGCGCAGCCCGGCCTGAACCCCAACATCACCGTCCGTGTTGACACGGCCGACGACCTCCCGAGCATCGAGGCGGACCCGAACCAAGTGAAGCAGATCCTCATGAATCTGCTCATCAACTCCAGGGACGCCGTAGGCGAATCCGGCGCCATCTGCATCGCCACGCAAGCCGTGCATGTGAAGGGAGAGGTGCGTCGGCGCCTGAACCTGGAGCGGGCCGGGGCCTATGTTCGACTGACGGTGAGTGACGACGGATGCGGCATGCCTCAGGAAGTCTGCGACCGCATCTTCGAACCCTTCTTCTCGACAAAAGAGAAGGGGTCGGCCTACGGCCTCGGACTCTCGGTCGTCTACGGCATCGTGCAAGCTCACCGCGGCAGCCTCTCCGTGGAATCCGGTCTAGGAAGGGGAACCGAGTTCGAGATCCATCTGCCCGCAAGCACACGGGAGGCCCCCGCGGCCACCCATTCTCCTTCGGCGCTGCCCCAGGCGGCCGGTGGCACCGAAACCATCCTGGTGGTGGACGACGAACGCTTCATCCGGGCCCTTGCGCAGGACGTGCTGACGGACGCCGGCTATACCGTCCTCTGCGCCGGCAGCGGCGAGGAAGCCCTGAGTCTCTACAGCGAACACCGTGACGCCATCTCGCTCGTGTTGCTGGACCTCGTGATGCCCGGCATTGGCGGGGTCCGCACCCTCGCCCGGCTCAGAGACATACAACCCGATATCCGGTGCATCATCTCCAGCGGCCACGGTCTGGACTCCCTGGATTCCTCCCACTTCTCGGATCCCATGATCAGCTTCGTACCGAAACCCTACCAGGTCGAGGCGCTGACGAGCGCCATCCGCGAACTTCTGGACTCGTAACGCCTACCTGTCGGGACGTCCCCCCCTGCCGGATCGGGCCCCGGTGAGGAGGGATCGGCCAACTTCACGGGAACGTGGACTCGCCTTCGCGAATTCTGCTAAAATCAGCGGATAACCCATGCAGGAGGTATGTTATGTCGTATGTTGAAAAGGTAATGGATCAAGTGGAACGGAGGAATCCCGCTGAGCCGGAATTCCACCAGGCAGTGAAGGAAGTATTGGACTCGTTGGCGCCGGTGCTCGAGAAGCATCCGGAATACGAGGACGACCGGATTCTCGAGCGGCTTACCGAGCCGGAGCGCGTGCTCATGTTCCGCGTGCCGTGGATGGATGACAAGAACGAGTATCAGGTCAACCGCGGTTTCCGCATCGAGTTTAACAGCGCCATCGGGCCCTACAAGGGTGGTCTGCGTTTCCACCCCACAGTCTACCTCGGAATCCTGAAGTTCCTCGCCTTCGAGCAGATCTTCAAGAACTCGCTGACGACGCTGCCCATGGGCGGCGGCAAAGGCGGGTCGGACTTCGACCCCAAGGGCAAGTCCGACAACGAGGTCATGCGGTTCTGTCAGTCCTTCATGACTGAGTTGAGCCGTCACATCGGTCCCGATACGGACGTGCCCGCCGGTGACATCGGCGTGGGCGGCCGCGAAATCGGGTACATGTTCGGTCAGTACAAGCGTCTTCGCAACGAGTTCACCGGTGTCCTGACCGGCAAGGGACTCGATTGGGGCGGCTCGCTGATTCGTCCCGAAGCCACCGGCTATGGCGCCGTGTACTTCGGGCTGAACATGCTCCAGACGAAGGGGGACGATTACAAAGGCAAAACCTGCACCGTCTCCGGTTCCGGCAACGTGGCCCAGTACACCGTCGAGAAACTCAACGAGTTGGGCGCCACGTGCGTGTCGCTGTCCGACTCCGGCGGCACCGTGTACGACCCCGCGGGAATCGATGCGGAGAAGCTGGCCTTCGTGATGGATCTGAAAAACGTGAAGCGCGGCCGCATTCGCGAATACGCCGACAAGTTCTCCGGCGTCGAGTACCGGGAAGGCGCGCGCCCGTGGGATATCCCCTGCGACTGCGCATTCCCGAGTGCGACCCAGAACGAAATCTCGGGCGACGACGCCAAGACCCTCGTCAAGAACGGGTGTAAGGTCGGCTCCGAGGGCGCGAACATGCCGACCGCTCCGGAAGGCGTGGACTGCTTTATCGAGAACAAGCTGTTCTACGGTCCTGGCAAAGCTGCCAACG
>JAAEQP010001549.1 GCA_024231375.1 bacterium
GAGCGTAGCGAGACGGGTCTTTCCCTAGCTCTCTTCCCACAAACTCAGACTCTACCAACACCCCCTCTGCCCCTGTCTTCCGAGAGTCACTCCTCGGGACCATCCACCAGCACCCCGGCGGATGCGCCCGCGTCCAGCACTTCGCGCAGCCTATGGGCCATGTCGCTATGAGAGTAAGGTTTGCGCAGACATCCGGAGGGCGTGAACGGTGGAGGGGAGTCGGCAAGCCCGTCTACCGAATGGCCGCTTGAGATGATGATCCTGGCGTCGGGGTCCTCTTCTCGGATGCGCTGCAACACTTCCTCACCCGACATCCGGGGCATGGAGAGGTCGAGGACGACGGCATCGATCCTGCCGCGTTCGCGTTCGTAGACATCCAGGCCCTCCTCGCCGTCGGAGGCAAGCAGCACCGTATATCCAAGTCGCTCCATGATAGTCCGGCCCACGTTCCGCACAAGCTCCTCGTCATCGACAAGGAGGACGGTCTCCTCGCCGCGGGGCACGGACCGCCCCGCTTCCTGACCCTCGGCGGGCATCGCTTCATGGGGGCAGGTCTTGAGAAAAACCGAGAACACCGTGCCTTCGGCCGGGCAGCTGTCGAGCGTTATCCACCCGCCGTGTTGCTGCACGATCCCGTAGACGATGGCCAGACCCAGCCCGGTGCCTTGCTCGTTCTCCTTGGTAGTGAAGAACGGCTCGAACACGCGGGTCCGCGTACGTTCATCCATGCCCGGCCCGTTGTCGACGACGGACAGCCTCACGTAGTCGCCTGGCCGCGCACTGGGATTGGCCTGTACCTCGGCCTCGGTAACCGTGACGCCATCGGCGCGGATGATGATGCGCAGCGGATCGGTCCGACCCGTCGCGGCGTCCCCCAGAAGCGCATCCCGCGCGTTCACACACAGGTTCAGGAGAACCTGATGGATCTGACCCTCATCGGCCATGACCGGGGGCAAGTCGTCCGCTACGTGAGCCGCTATCTCAAGTCGGCGGTCGAACGTGCTGCGCGCAATCTGGACAATCTCCGACGCGATGTCGCTCATGCCGACAGGCTTCATGTCGACCGACGTGCGCCGACCGAACACCAGGAGTTGCTTAACCACGGCTGCGGCACGGCGCGCCGCCTTCTCCGCCTCTACCAGCAGGTCGTGGGCGCGGCGTGGATCGTCGAAGGTTCGGGCCAAACTGACATTCCCGATGATGGGTGTCAGCAGGTTGTTGAAATCGTGCGCCATGCCTCCCGCCAACTCGCCGATGGCCTCCATCTTCTGGGCGTGACGCAACTGCGCTTCAAGTTCCCGCTTCTCGTCCTCGTTCCGCTTCCGATCCGTCACGTCGCGAATCACCGACACGGCGCCACTGCAACTGCCGACTGCGTCATAAGTGGGGGAGCTGCGCTCCTCCAGGTAGTGCAAGTCCCCGCCGGCGTCGCGATAGCGGTACTCGATCATGTGGGTGCGCAATTCATTCAAGACCAATGTGCGGTGAGCCTCGAAGGCACTGCGGTCGGCCGCCTCGACACCTTCGAGCCAGTCGACGCCGCCCCCGTTCAACCGCTCCGCGGCCACCCCCGACAGCCGGGCCGCCGCCGGATTCGCGCTGAGTACGCGGGACTCGCGGTCCGCGACAAGAATGGCGTCCCCCGCATTCTCGGCCACCAGCCGGAAGTACTCTTCGGATTCGCGGCGCCGCCGATGCACCAGATGGCTCATGAGCAGACGCGCACTCCGATCGGCCACCAGCGACAAAACGTGTTCGCTCTCCACGGAGAAGAAGGCCTTGCGCGAGTGGCTCACGTTGAGCACGCCGATAATCGTGTCGTCAACCTTCAGCGGAAAACACATGAGCGACCGCACGCGGACCCGGCTGTTGGCCACGGGGATGAAATGGACATCCTCGTGGACATCGTTCACCCGGATAGGCCACCCGGATTTCACCGCTTGGCCAACGATACCCTCACCCACCCGGAATCTCTTCCCGCTCCAGAAGCCCGGCCCGAAGAACGCCCCTTGGTCCTCAAGGGCGCTGCACGCCGCGCGTAGCTCCAGGAACTTGCCGTCTTCCTGGAGCAGCATGAGCGAGCAGTTCTCCGCCGGGAGCCCGGTCGCCACCGCGTCCAACAGGCGCATGCAGATCTCGTCGACATCAAGGTCGGGACTGTCGAATGAGTCAATCTGCCGTAAGATTGCAAAGCCCTTGACCAGACGCTCATAGCGGCTCGCCATGTCGTGCAGCGCGTCGGCGTACTTCTTTTCCGCTGACGGCGCACGCGATTGCGGTTCGCCTTCCTTCACAGCACTATCCCTCCGCAAGAATGTCGAGCAGCCGTTCCGTGTCCTCTCGGAACGAAGCTAGTGCGTCCACATAGCCCGAAACGTCGCTCGGTGTCAGCCCCAAGTCACCGACCAGTGTTGGGTCGGGCCGTGGGTCTGCACAATCCCCTCCATCACCGAATCCGGCCAGTCGTGACAGCCGATTCGCCAAGTCCACGATGCGCACCTCGCCTCGATACAGGCCAGAGTATTCCTCAGGCCGGTCGCTGTGACGAATGGCGTCGACTATCATGTCCGGAAACCGCCACCGCCCGGCGATCCATCCGCCGATCTCGCCGGAAGTCGTCCCGAGCCGAGGCTGCTCCACCCATGACAGATTGCGCTCCGCTTCCTGTGCTTCGGCCACCACCTCGCGGTACGTTTCCTTCAGCGCCCGTTCCAACAGGCACTTGCCCATGTCATGCACCAAGCCCGCCGTGAAGCACGCCTCGGCCGGCTGGGCCGACCCGCGCTTCTCGGCCAGCAGTTGGGCCGCCTTGGCGGTGCCCAACGAATGCATCCAGAAATCGACCGGATCGAGCGCATATTGCGATCCCTTGGACAACACGTCGAATACGGATGTCGCCAACGCCAAGAGCCGCACTGCGTCGAAGCCGATCACGACCACCGCGCGCCTCGCCGAATCGACCCGATTCCGCAGTCCAAAGAACGCCGAGTTCGCCAAGCGCAACACACGCGCCGAGATGGCGTGATCCATCTCGAGGATCTCTGTCAGATCCGCGGCGGAGGTTGACTCGTCGTCCGTGATCTTCAGGATCCGTTGCATCACGGCCGGAAGGGTCGGGAGATCGCCCACAGCCAACAAGCGACGCCGAATGTCGCGATTCACGTCATGACCCCCTCGCCTTCCACGGCCGCACCGTCACATGGACGGCGCACACAGACGCGCGCTGCGAGTCCGGATCCCTGCCACAGCGGCGTCTCGGCCCCTGAACGAGTCCGAGATTGCACCTGCCGCCACATGCACGGGGATCCCCTCCGCCGGTCGTACCAGGTTAGTTGTCTCACATTCTTCGTAAAAAGGCAAACATTTACATGAGATATCCGCTACCACATACTAAGATACTCTCGAAAAAGCCGCCCGCAACTCGATTAATCCGATTAATTCGCTCTCCGCATAAGCCCGACCCAGTCGTCACCTCCCCACGCCTCCGGCAGATTCCGAACTCGGTGGCGAAGAGATTGCGCCGCCCACGCCGACTACGCTAAGCTCATGCTACCAACAACAGCCGGGAGTCCCTGCACATGCTCCAATTCGCCCGCAATCACAAGATCGTCACCACGCTTGCCGCACTCCTCATCTTTGGGTTGGTCGCCGTCGGTTGCCGAATCAAGGGTCCCTACCGACTCTACCGAGTCGACTGCATGAAGCCCGACATCAGCTCCCTGGAGGAACCGGGGGCATTGGGCGTAGGGGTGGCTCAACGGGACATCACACCCGACATGAACGCCTACGATACCTGGACGGACGCGGACGACGACGGCCGGTTCAAGCCAGAAAACGGAGACACCTTCACCGACACCAATGGAAACGGCCGCATGGACCTGGTCTGGCTGGCAGGGTTCAGCAGCAACCGGCCCGCCAAGGGGGTACACGACCCGCTGTGGGTGCGTGCGATCGCGTTTCGCAACAACGGCGTCACCGTGGCCATGGTCACCATCGACAGCATCGGCATTACGCTTGAGCGGTTCATCAAGGTTCGCAAGTCGTTGGACTCCTCCCTCGGCATCGACCACGTGATGTTCTCGACTACCCACAACCACGAAGCGCCGGACACCATGGGCATCTGGAGCTACTCGATCCTGCGCTCCAAGTTTGACGACGCCTACATGGACCTGGTGCTGGCCGCATGCAAGGATGCGGTCGAGGAGGCGGTCCGGTCGATCCGGCCGGCCGACATGTCCTGCGTGGCCGTGGATCTGGACCCGGACGGGTTCGTGAAGGACACGCGGAAGCCGGTGGTCCATGACAAGACGCTGTGCTGTGCGCGGTTCACCAAACCGGGCACGGACGATACCATTGCCACCGTCGTCGGATGGGGCAGCCATCCGGAGACCCTGGGTTCCAAGAACAGTCTGATCACGTCCGACTTCGCCCACTACTGGCGGGAAGGTGTGGAGAAGGGCGTGCCCGAGCCCAACGGCGTGGAAGGGCTCGGCGGAATGTGCCTCTATTTCCAAGGCATGGTGGGCGGGTTGATGACGCCGTTGCACCTGGACGTGCCCCATCGCGACGGATCGACTGTGCTGACGGGCGACACCTACGAGAAGGCGGAGGCCTTGGGTGAGAACTTGGCCATCGAGACCGTGCGCGCGTTGCGAAGCGATGCCGTGGCGGCCCAGGACGACCCGAAGGTGGCCGCCGCCGCCAAGACTTTCTTCGCTCCCATCAGCGGCACCTTCACCATTCCCATCTTCCTGGGACTCATCCATCCGGGATGGTATTGGGGAAAAGCGAAGACGGAAGTGAATGTGATCCGAATCGGCGGCCTGGAAATCCTCACCTGTCCCGGCGAACTCTACCCCGAGATCGCGGAAGGCGGAATCGAGGCGCCGGACGGCGCGGACTTCGGTTGCGACCCGGTCGAGGTGCCGCCCTTGCGGGCCCAGATGAAGGGTACCGTGAACATGGTCGTCGGAATGGCCAACGACGAGATTGGCTATATCATCCCCAAGAGCCAATGGGACACGGAGAAGCCCTACGCCTACGACGACAATCCCGAGAAGCCGCGAACGAAAGCGCAGTACGGGGAAGACAACTCGGGCGGACCGGATGTGGCGGGGGTGTATCACAAGGAGGCGCTGGCGCTGCTGGAACGGATGCACGCGGCTTTTTGACGTTGGACAGCGAACGTGAAGAAGAAC
>JAAEQP010001550.1 GCA_024231375.1 bacterium
ATGGAAGATGTGCGGACCACGCCCGACACGATCTCCACCATCATCGAGTATCCGGAGCGATTCGTCTTCAACTACACGACGACGGTGGCGAACGCACACTACGGCCTGGTTGAACGCTACATTGGCACCGAGGGCGTGATCGAGATCCGCGACATGAAGGAGATGTCTATCGTCGTCGGCGACAAGGAGAAGACTGTGAAGTCCACGGGCCTCAACAACGGAGGCCACATGGGGAATTTCTTCGACTGCGTGCGATCCCGGAAGACGCCTGTCGCACCGATCGACGCGGGGCTTCAGGGGGCCGTGTGCTGCCACATGGCGGTCATTTCCCAGCAGACGGGCGAATCGGTGAAATGGGATTCGGCCTCCGAACGGGTCGTCCTGTAAGGACCCGCACTGCCGATTCTTCCGACTGGGCACGGTAGATTCTGCCGGTCTGGGCGCCAAATGGCCTTGGGGCCCAGCCTTCGCACACCCGCAACCCACACTCTCGCAGCACGTTAGACCTTTCCACCCCTCAACGGCACGAGGGTTGCACTTCTCCCGTACGACCATTTGACGATGCCAACCGATCTGGAGACCGATCATGAGGGTGACAGCCTTGTCCAGCGAAGGTCAGGGGACGCGCTTCGCGCCCTTGACCCGACGCCTTCGATCGGGAGGAGAGACCTTTCTGAACACCTTGCGGCGTACCGGGACCGGCACTGACCAGCCGTCCGCCGTCAAGACCGTGCAATCGGGCGACACGCTCTGGGGTATATGCGCCGCGTGCCTCGGCGAACAGGGGCTATCCGCGTCGAACGGGTCCATTCATGAAGCTGTGCAGCGCGTGACCCGCTCGAATGGCCTGGAGAATCCCGACCTCATTCTGCCGGGTCAGCAGATTCGGCTGGATGCCATCCAGAGAGGACCGCGGACGCCGTCGCCCGGTGGAGCACGTGTCGGGCAGTCCGTTTCCGTGCCGCCGCTCATGCCGCGAGGCATGACGATGAGCGAGCTGGCGACTCGGCAACGACTGATGGAGTCGACGGACACGAGCAGCGAACAACTCGGCGCCCTGTCGCCCGTGAAGTCGCGGCTGCCTCTGGACGAGTACGGCCAACTCTCCGCCCAGTCGCCTTGGTCGCAGATTCTCGGTGCGCCCGCGCGCCTGACCAGCGAGTTCGGGATGAGGAAAGATCCCTTCACAGGCACGATGCGCCAGCACGACGGCATCGATTTGGCCGCGCCATCGGGAACGAAGATCTACCCTGTGGCGCCGGGACGCGTGGCGTTCAGCGGATGGCAAGGTGGCTACGGGCAGGTCGTCGTCGTCAAGCACGCGGACGGTTCGGAAAGCGTGTACGGTCACACGTCACAGAACCTGGTGAAGGAAGGTCAGCGCGTCATCACGACGACACCCATCGGTGCGGTGGGTTCGACCGGCCGGTCCACGGGCCCGCACCTGCACTTCGAGTTGCGGCGGGGAGGTCGGGCCGTCGATCCGATCCACGCGCTGACGTCGGGGTCAATCCACGTAGCCCAGGCTCTCTAGAGCCTCGAGATCGTCGTCCGTCAGTTCCGCTTCGTCGCTCTTGCGCCGCTCCGTGATGGAATCCCACGCCTCGACGATGGTGCGAAGCTTGGTCACCCGCTCGCCGTGGTCGTCCGATACGTTCGCCAGTTCGTCGGGGTCCGCATCCAGGTCGTACAGCTCACTCTTCTTGCCGTCCACGATGAGCTTCCAGTTTTCGAGCAACACCCCCTGGAACATGGGCGGAATGTCGTTCATGATCGCGCCGGCGCCGGGAATCCGAGGAACCGCGCCGCCGTACGTTTCGATGACGCGGGGCCGCTCGGCAGGAATGGCGCCGCCGATCAGATTCGTGCCGAGCATGCCCGACATCCGCGACAGGTCGCCCAACGCCAGCAGCGTCGGCCCGATGTCGATGCCACGCGCGGGAGCCCTGCTCCGCCCTGGATCGACGCCCGGTGCGCGAATCATCAGCGGGATGTGGAGTCCAGGCTGGTAGAGCTTGCGACCGTGACCCACATAGTCGTGTTCGTGAAGGCTCTCGCCGTGGTCCGCAACGAACAACACAACCGTCTCTTCCATGGGAATGGCTTTGAGCAGACGGCCAATGTGGTGGTCCGTGAAGGCCACTTCGGAATCGTACGACACACGCGTCTCAGTGAACTTGTCGAGGCCTTTGAGGTTTCGGTTGCTGGGATTGTACTTCTTGTGGAACCGGTACGGTTCATGGGGGTCGGAGTAGTGAATCCAACAGAACAACGGCCGATCTTTGTCGCGCCTGCGGAGCAGTTTCAGCGCGATGTCGGTAACGTCATCGGCGTATCGCTCGGGGATGAAGAAACCCCAGCGCTTCTTGTTGAAATCGTCCCGGTAAACGTCGAACCCGCGGTCCAACCCCGAGATGTCCGCCTTCAGGGTCCAGTTGCTCTGGACACAGAAGGTCTGGTATCCGCCCTCGCGGAAGGCCTCGGCCACCAGCGGGACGTCCCGCGGCATGCGAAGGCCATTGCGCATGGTGCCAGTCATTCGCGGAAAGCGCGACGACAGCATGGAACCGAATGAAGGGGACGTCAGGGGCACCTCGCATACGCAATCCTCGAAGACAAGAGCCTCCTCGGCGAAGGCGTCCAGATTCGGCGAGGTATCAAGCTCGTATCCATAGCACCCCAGGCGATCGGCGCGGAGGGTGTCGACCGAAAGAAAGACAACATCGGGCGCGGCTACCGCCGCGGC
>JAAEQP010001551.1 GCA_024231375.1 bacterium
GCACACGCGTACGAAATCGAATCGGTGGCAAATGGCAAGGAGGATAATATGAAGGTGATGGTAAATGGGGCCACGGGCCTCGTGGGCATGGCGACGATCAGGGAATTTCTCAACGCGGGCTACGAGGTTCGCGCCAGTGATCGTCCGGGTTCGAATTTCAAGGAGCTTGAAGCGCTGGACGTTGAGATCGTGCCGGCTGACCTCGACGACAAAGAGGCCGTGGCCAAGACCGTCAAGGACATGGACATGGTCGTCCACGTCGCCGGGATCTTCGACTTCGCGGCCTCCCGCGAACTGCTCGACCAGGTCAACCACATCGGCACCAGGAACGTCTGCGACGCCGTGCTCGAGCACGCGCCCAATCTCAAAAAATTCGTCCAGGTCGCAACCGTCGGCGTCTACGGCTCCCCCGTGCGCTGCCCCTGCAAGGAACCCGATCCCAAGAACCCGAGAAACGACTACGAAAAAACCAAGTACCTCGGCGAACTGGCCGCCTTTGAATACCACGACAAACACGGACTCCCGGTGGCCTCCATCAGGCCGACCCTGGTCTACGGACCCGCCGCCCGCTACGGACACGCCATGTTCATCGCTTCCATGAGCATGATGAAGGTCAACGGACAGGAAACGCTCTACTCCCTGAGTTCAGGACCCAAGTCCAGCCACGTCCACGTCGACGACGTCGGCCGCGCCGCCCTGGTGGTGGCCGAGTCCGACCAGTCCATCGGCAACCAGTACAACATCGCCGACCCCAATCCCATTGACGGGCCCGAGTTCATGGCCGCCCTCGCCGAGCCGCTCGGA
>JAAEQP010001552.1 GCA_024231375.1 bacterium
CGGTGTTCGAACGGACCGGCGAGATCGGCACCTACACAGCACTCGGCATCGCGCCGTCCCACATCGGACGCCTCTTCCTGGTCGAGGCCGGCGTATTCGCGATTCTCGGGACCATGGCCGGCTACGTGCTGGGCCAATCCGTGTCGTGGTGCGTCCACGAGTTGGATGTGCCCATGTTGAGCGCCCTGGACCTGAACTACAGTTCCCTGGCCGGTGTGGGGGCATGCGTGCTGGTGATTATGATGACCCTCGCCTCCGCCTACTACCCGTCCCGCAAAGCTACCGAGATTGGCGTGCCCGACATCGAACGCCGGTGGAGACTGCCCAAGACCAAGGAACCGCGCATTACGTTGGACCTGCCCTTCACCGTATCCCTGCTCGAGGCCCAAGGGTTGGTGGCCTATCTCAAGGAGTACCTGGATTCCCACGTGGACGTGTCCGTGGGCAGTTTCTATGTCGAGGGCATCGAGGCAGGACCCAACGTGGTCGACAACCAAGGTACAGGCGTGACGGGCCAGTTCTGGTTGACGCCCTTTGACCTGGGCGTGAGCCAACGAACCACGTTTGTGCTGCGGATTCTTGAAGGCATGGACGTGTGCGGCGTGCAGGTCCGTCTCGAACGGCTCAGCGGCGACGCGGGTTCGTGGCGGCGCGCCAACGGCCATTTCATGACCGATATGCGCAGTCAGTTCCTTATGTGGCGCAACCTGACCCCCGACGTACGCATGGACTACGTGGAACGCGGTAAGGAATACGCTTTGGTATGAGCGACGGCATGATGACAGACGACCAGAGCCTCCAATACGAGGACGGGTTCACGATCCGGTCCATGATCGGCGCCGTGTTCGTCGCGTTGGTCATGATGCCCGGCACCATCTACCTCGGCCTTGTGGCGGGCGCGGGCCTAGGGCCAGCGGCGCAATGGGTCACCATCATCCTGTTCACCGAAATCGCCCGCCGTTCCATGACGACCCTCAAGCGCCAGGAAGTCTACATCCTCTACTACATGGCCGCGGCCCTGGCGGCAGGCGGCGCGGCCCTCATGGCGACCGGCGGTCCCTACGGCATGATGATCTTCAACCAGTTCTACGTGCAGAGCCAACAGGCCGTCGGCTTCGGCATTTCCGACCAGATGCCCGCGTGGATCGTGCCTGACCGGCATTCCGCCGCCATCGTGGGTCGCAACCTGTTCCACCAGGACTGGCGCATCCCCATCCTACTCACTACGTTTCTGTGGATCATGGGACGCATCAGCGGCCTGACCGTCGGCTACGGCCTGTTCCGGCTCACGTCCGACGTGGAAAAACTCCAGTTCCCGCTCGCGCCCATCGCGGCCAGCGGCGCAACGGCCCTCGCCGAGACCACCGCCAAGAAAGAAACGTGGCGATGGAACGTGTTCAGCGTAGGCGCGGCCATGGGCCTGGCCTTCGGCGCGATCTACATCGGTATCCCAGGATTCACGGGCGTGTTGTTCACCAAACCGTTACAGGTGATCCCCATTCCCTTCGTGGATCTGACCCAGACCACCGACCGCGTGCTACCCGCCGCATTGGCGGGCATCAGCATTGACCTCGGCGCTGTCATCACCGGTATGGTCCTACCCTTCCCCATGGTGGCGGGAAATTTTCTCGCCTCAGTGACCACCGGTCTGGTCGCCAACCCGATTCTGCACCACTTCGGATTCCTGCCCACGTGGAAGCCGGGATACTCGCTTATCCCCACCAAGATGTCCGTGGACTTCGATGTGTGGATGAGCATCGGCATCGGCGCATCGCTCTGCGTAGCCCTTATCGGTATCTACAACGTGCTGAAGACCCTTCGGCGAAAGCCCGAGCCAGGCGCGAAAGGTGTCCTTGAACCGCCCAAAGGCCGCGGCGACATTTCCCTGTACTGGTGCCTCGTCGTCTACGTTGCCGCCAGCACCGTCATGATTATCCTGTGCCGCATGCTGCTGGACCAGGATGACTTCCCTTGGCTCATGATCGTGTCCTATGCCGTGTTCATCACACCGCTCATCTCCTACGTGTCCGCGCGCATGATCGGGTTGACCGGCGCACCCGTGGCGTTTCCGTTCCTCCGTGAAGGCAGCATCATCCTCTCCGGCTACAAGGGCGTCGACATCTGGTATGCGCCGCTGCCGCTGATGGACTACGGCCTCCATACCGTCCAGATGTTCCGTGAATTGACCCTGACCCGCACC
>JAAEQP010001553.1 GCA_024231375.1 bacterium
ATCCCCACCAGGACCACCATTTTTCAGCGTGCTGAGTTACAGCTACTGGGCGACCCCACGCGGTTTCCTCATTTCAAGGAGCCACGACCCCGCTCTCAGGAGTCGGCACGCCCGCGAAGGAGATGCGCTTCTCATTCCTGGTCGATTCCAGGGAGAGCAGACCCCACTTCGCCAAGCGCTTGTTCGGAAGGCGTTGATTGTCAGTCTGGCTGCGCCTTTTGGCCTTGAACGACCGGATTCGCATGCGAGTCCAGGAGTCCATGGTCTGGAACAGCCAGGTGACCTCAGCGACACCGAAGTAGCGCGCGTAGCCTCGCAGGACCGGATTGAGGTCCCGGATGACCATGTCGACGTTCCTCCCTTGTTGGCGACGCGTAAGCCGGCGGACTTTGCCCTTGAACCTCTCAATGGATTGAGGCCGGATCCTCAGGTGACCGTGGCGGATCTCGAACCCGAGGAACTCGAAGCCCTCATAGGTGCTCGCGAGGCACGTTTTGTCCTCGTTGAGCGAGAGCTTCAGTCCCGCCAGGACTTCTCTGACCAGGGTCAGAGCCTGAGTGGCCTCTGGGCGGGTCATGCACAAAATGACAATGTCGTCTGCGTATCTCGCGAACCGCAGCCCGTGGGCCTCGAGGACCTTATCCAGGTCGTCAAGGACCAGGTTGGCGATCCAAGGCGAGATGACACCACCTTGCGGAGTTCCCTCCACCGGGACGTAGACGACCCCGGCTTCGTGAATACCCGCTTTGAGGAAGGCCTCAATGAGGTCGAGGACGCGACCGTCGGCGATGCGCGCCCGGATTCGGGACATCACCACCTGGTGACTGAGCCGGTCAAAGAAGGAAGCGATGTCCGCGTCAACAACGACCGGTTGCGGCGTGTAACGGTGCTGTTGGAGCTTACGCTGGATTTCCCGGAGGTGGGTTTCCCAGTCCGCCTCGAAATGGCGGATGGTGACCCGATCCAGACCATGCGCGCCCTTGTTGCGCCGTACGCGCCGCCAGGCGCGGACGAGGTTGTCCCATTGGTAGACCTTGTCGATCAGCGAATGGGCCTTCAGAGAGCGACTCCTCGGACCCTGCGCGTTCGTGTGGCCAGGAGGAGGCCGAGGTATGGCGCCAGAGCATTCGTCAGGTCGCGATGCCGGAGGTGTTTCGCCTCTGGGCGCTGGCCCAGGAGGGGGAGGTTGGTGTCCTCCTCCCGTTCCCGGATCAGCCGTGGTGTTACCCGCGGGGTGTTCCACCCACCTGAAGAGGCGAGCCATTCCAGGCATACTGACCCTCTTGACTCTCTTGCCCGACATCGTCTTCTCCTTCCGCAGCGGTTACTCCCCTCGGTCACCCCCGGCAGGGCAGGGATCTCCGGTGTCCCGTGCCCTCCCATTGGGAGTGCCTTACTCGGGAGATGCTGAGACCTCCGAAGGGCAGGACGTCCGCCCCTGCCCACCACCGCATCCGGGACCGGATTTCGCACTGCTTATACCGGCCCGTTACCTCCCCGACAGACGTCGGTTCGGACGGCGTGAGGGTTCCCGTGGTCACGTACGACCGCTATCTTGCTCCCCGACACCGATAAACACGTGCAGCGCCTGGCAGGCCTATCCGTCTACGTCCTGCCAGGAGGGCTCTCCGAAGGGAGGTCCCCAACGCTAGCCGCGGAATTCGGACGGCTGCGCCAACTGCCCGCCACCACTCGGCACCTAAGAAGCTCGCGCCTACCCGACCACCCCGCGGCTCCTCCTCGCGGAGGAACCCTGGTTCTCTCCCCGCAATGCGGGGCGGGTAGGAAGCTTCCGCACGGGGAAGCGGACCCGCACGGGTGGGCCTTCCACCTCTTACGTTGAGGAGCCAACCGGAGTGAGCTCCCCTATCACTAAGCGGCCGCGCTTCACGGCACGCAGAGGGTAGGGCGGAGGGATTGCCTCCGCCCCCCCGTTGTCGCCTGGGGATCCCCACCAGGACCACCATTTTTCAGCGTGCTGAGTTACAGCTACTGGGCGACCCCACGCGGTTTCCTCATTTCAAGGAGCCACGACCCCGCTCTCAGGAGTCGGCACGCCCGCGAAGGAGATGCGCTTCTCATTCCTGG
>JAAEQP010001554.1 GCA_024231375.1 bacterium
AGCCCGCGAAAAGACCTGGGACAGTCCCGTCTGCGTCCGCCTGTGGCGGACTCCGCTTGGTACAGTCCCGGTTTTCCGCTTGGTACAGTCCCCGATTCCCTTGAGTTTACATGATGATGTGTTCAGCCTATCATGGACAGCGTCGCGGCGGCGAATGCCGACGCGGAACGTCTGAACAGGACACGAAAGGGGCAGGCCATGAAAACGATGGGACGGCGGGGTTTTATGGCGACAGGCGCGGCGGCGGTTGCGGCCGTGGCCGGTGATGCTACGGCTCAGGATGACAGTGCGAAGTCTGTACGCGTAGGCGTCGTCGGCACTGGCGGCCGGGGCACCAGTCTGCTGGGGAACATCCTGCGCATGCCTGAGGTGCAAGTGCCCGCGCTGTGCGACATCGCGCCTGCCAACCTGGCCCGGGCGCAGGCGCTGGTGAAGAAGTCCGGCCGGCCCGAACCGGTCGGGTACGGCGACGGCGATCGCGCGTACGAACAGCTCATGGCCCGTGACGACCTGGACGCCGTTCTCATCGCCACGCCTTGGAACTGGCACACGCCCATGGCAGTGTGCGCCATGCGCAACGGGAAGTATGCGGGCGTGGAAGTCCCTGCGGCACTGTCGTTGGAAGAGTGCTGGGAACTCGTGAACACGTCGGAGCAGACCGGCGTGCCGTGCATGATGATGGAGAACTGGAGTTTCCGCCGCGATAACCTGGCCGTACTGAACATGATTCGGCAGGGCTTGCTCGGCGACATCGTTCATTGTCACTGCGCCCATTCCCACGACTGCGTCGACCACTGGTTCTTTGATGGAGAAGGCAACATGCGGTGGGGCGGTGAATTTCTGGTGAAGTACAACCGCGACCAGTATCCGACGCATAGCGTGGGCCCGGTGCTGAGTTGGATGGACATCAACTGCGGCGACCGGTTCGAGTCCATCACATCGACCGCTTCCGCATCGCTCGGTATCAACGCGCATTTCGCCCGGAAGTTCGGGCCCGACCATCCCAACGCGAAGCGCACCTATGCCCAGGGCGATATTGTCACCAGTGTGATTAAGACGGCCAAGGGCAAGACCCTCATCGTCAACTACGATATGCAACTGCCGCGGCCCTATGACAACCGCTGGCTGATCCAGGGCACCCTGGGCCTCTACAACGAGCAACGCGAGGCCGTGTATCTCACTGGACGGAGTCCCAAGTACCATGAGTGGGAGCCCTTCGCACCTTACCAGGAAGAATACGACCATCCTTGGTGGAAGAATATGAGAAAGCCCGACGGCTCTCTCGGCCATGGTGGCACGGACTGGCTGGAACTCAGTCTGTTCATCGACGCCGTTCGCACGGGCAGTCCCACGCCCATCGACGTGTACGACTCGGTCACCATGAGTTGCATCGTCGCCCTCTCCGGCATGTCCATCGAGCAGGGAAGCGCCCCGGTGGCGTGCCCCGACTTCACGCGCGGCGCTTGGGAAAGCCGAAAACCATCCTTCGGGGTCGCGTGACGAGAGCAGCCAAGGGGGGGCGACTCACGGCTCAATGTTGTGGCCTCTTATCCCAGTCTGCGATAATGAAGTCCGTCTTTGGGGAAGGAAACGAGGAAGGGGCGTTCTCAGATGCTCACGCCAGGACTTGTGTCGGTGACCTTCAGGATGCTGCGGCCTGAAGAGATCGTGAAACTCACCGCCGAAGCGGGGCTCACCGCCATCGAATGGGGGGGGGATCGGCACGTGCCGCACGGGAATGTCGCTCGCGCGCGCGAAGTGCATGCTATGACCAAGGATGCGGGGCTCACTGCGCCGTCGTACGGTTCTTACTACCGTGTCGCTTCGGACGACAGGGCGAACCCGGATTTCGAGGCCGTGCTTGAGACGGCCCTCGAGTTGAAGGCGGAGACCATACGCGTCTGGGCCGGTGACAAGGGGTCCCGAGAGACCCACGACAACGTCTGGGCGCGTGCGGTCCGTGAGACGCGTGAGATCGCCGACCGCGCCCAACAGGTGGGGATATCAATCTCATTCGAGTTTCACGGGAACACACTGAACGACAACCAGGACGGTGCGAAACGCCTGTTAAGGGGCATCGAGCATCCGAATGTGTATAGCTATTGGCAACCGGACACGCGGACATCCTTTGGCGAACGGCTACTCACGCTGCAACGCCTCCGCAAACGGCTGAGCAATGTGCATGTATATCATTGGATCGAAGGCGCGCGCAGACCGCTGTACGACGGCGAGGAAGAGTGGTATCAGTATTTGAAAGCCATGCGCGAGACCGGCCGGGACCACCATGTTCTGCTCGAGTTCGTACAGGATGACATGCCCGCCAACCTGATTCGAGATGCTGGCGTACTGAGGCAGCTTCTGGCCCGGATCAGCAAGGAGGCCTAGGGGCGCGGCCAGAAAGTAGGCAAGCGTCCTAA
>JAAEQP010001555.1 GCA_024231375.1 bacterium
CTGTTGACGTATGTCATCGAGACCAGCGACGTCCCTCTGCGACTGAGCCTGACCCGCTCGAACCGGGCGGCCAGGACGCTGTACGAGAGTCTGGGCTTCGAGGTGACCGAAGCGTTTGAGGGAAAGATGTACGGGCGCGCCATTCCGGCTATGCGGATGGTGTTGAGAAGAGAAGCCGACGGGGACACAGATCATGTTCCTCAAGGGCGCTAGGCTGGGATGATCGAATGGATCTCGTCAGAGATGAAGACCTTACCGAAGACGATGCGCGTCAACTGAGCTTCCTCTATGATGCCTGCTTCGGCGGCATGAGGTTCTCCGAAAGCCCCAGGTCGACCCTGCGATGCATCTGGCGGAACGCGGGCGCCATTCTTGCCCACGCGGCGGCATCGGTGCGTCAAGTCGACCTACACACTGAGCTTGCAGACGTGGCCGTCCTGGGGTTTGTGTGCGTGCATCCCGGCCATCGGGGACGGCATCTGGGGCGCGAGGTCGTCAATGACCTGCACGGGGCCCTGGACATGCCGTTTCTCCTCAACGGCGGCAAATCTCTTGTTCCGTACTATGCCAAGCTTGGATACGTTGCGATAGCCTCCGAGGCGAGCTACCTTCACGGGGGGGTGATCGAGATGGATCGAGATCCCGTGATGCTATTCCCCAACGGGCGGCCGGTGTCGCTGGAGATGCGGTCCGATCCGATCCATTTCGGCCCCGATTTCTGACGGGCGGGGCCCTCGCCCGCCCACCGGATGGCGCGGTTGACCGCTTGCTGTGCGGCACCGTCGCAAAATGGGCAAGGAGACACGATGCACCCCGACACGGCCCTATGGCACGACCTCCGCGCGCTCGTGCTCGGCGACGGCGCGCAGCTCTATGATGTGTGCATCGCCGCGTGTCCGTGGACGATGGGGTATGTGGCACGGGAGGCGGCGGGATAGAACGAGACGCGGCAACGCTCTGCGGACCTCTGCGTCCTTGGCGTCTCTGCGTTGAATCTTCGCCACTCCACTGCCGACCTTCCCGGCTGTTTGCGGTGTCGTGAGCGGGGTGCTAGACTCGGAGGGTTCAGTGTAGCCGGAGGTTTCATGATGAATACCGTGCAAGAGGCCGTGAAGATGGGCAAGGCATGTTGCCTGCCTGCGCTGATTGTGATTCTGTTCGCCTGTGGCGGCCCCGCGCCGCAAGAGCCGACCACTCCCCCACTCCCAGAACAGACCGATCCGCAACCTGAAGCACCGACTCCCGATTCCTCCGATCAGTCGGCTCCGACCGATCACTCCGACCAGCCCGAGCCCGCTCACGAGACCTTCATGCACCGGGCCATGGGTACCCAGTTTGAGTTCACCTTGTACGCCCGCGAGGGCGATACAAGCACGGGCGACCTCGCTGCAATCGCCGAACAGGCCTTTGCGGCCGTGGACGCACTCGAAGGCCGCATCAGCCGCTACCAGCCCACGAGCCAGCTCACCTATCTCAACAACCACGCCGCCGAAAAGGCCGTGCGCGTCGCGCCCGACATTCGGGACCTGCTGGTGTTCGTGAAGAAGATGTACGAAGAGACGGACGGCGCCTTCGACCCGACAGTGGGGCCACTCATCAAATTGTGGGGATTCTACAAGGGCGAAGGGCGTCTGCCGACGCAAGACGAACTGGACAAAGCGCTTGCCTCGGTGGGGATGGACAAGGTAGCGATCAACGCCGACGAACGGACGGCTGAATTTCTCGTGGATGGCATGATGTTGGATTTTGGCGGAATCGGCAAGGGATTGGCCCTGGACAAGGCAGCGCAAGTGCTACGCAACTATGGCGTTACGCGCGGAATCCTGCACGTCGGCACCAGCACGGTCCTGGCCATCGGAGCGCCCCCTGGTGAATCCGGCTGGACAGTGCGTATCCGGGACCCGTATAATAACGAGCGGTATATAGACGAAGTGATTCTGAAAGATGAGTCACTTTCGACATCCGGGAGCTACGAGAAGTTCTTCGAACTGGATGGCAAAGAGTATTGCCACATCTTCGATCCCCGGACGGGCAACCCGGTACAGGGAACGCTGAGCGTGACGGCCATCGCGAAAGATGGCACGACAAGCGACGCGCTAAGCACCTCGTTCTTCGTGATGGGCGAGGACAAGGCCCGTGACTATTGCCAACAACACCCGGAAGTCCGGGCCGTTTTCGTGCCCATTCCGGTGGACAGTGAACCAGAGGCGCGGCGGATCGAGTTTCCCGCCCAGGAGGAGCAACCATGAGTAACGATGTTTCGCGGCGTAATTTCATGAAGACAGCGGGTACGGCCGCTGGCGTGGCCATCGCGGCGTCCTCGCCCCTCTCGTACGCCAAGAACGAGAAGGTGCGGGTGGCGAGCATCGGTACCGGCGGCCAGGGCGGATTCCACCTGTACGAAGGTCTCTCCCGCTCGGAGAACATTGAAGTCGTGGCCGTGTGCGACGTGTACACGCCGCACTTGGATGCCGGCTACAATCATGCGGGCGGCGGCGACGTCAAGAAGTACATGAACTACAAAGAGATGCTGGATTGGGGCGAGTTCGACGCGGTCGTCGTATCCACCCCGCTCAACACGCACCATGACATTTCGTGGGACTGCCTCGACGCGGGTAAGTACGTGTTCTGCGAAAAGACCATGTGCTACAGCATCGAGGACTCGCGCGACTTGGTCCAGAAGGCCCACGACATGGGTCTGTTTCTCCAGGTCGGCCACCAGCGCCGCTACAATCCCACGTACAACAAAGCCATGCAGATGGCGCGCGACGGCGTCATCGGCCGCATCAACCATATCGACGCCCAGTGGCACCGCAACAACGAGTGGCGCCGCCCGACCCCGACGCGTCCGCTGACGGCGGAAGAGCAGAAGTACATCAAGGACATGGAACGCCACTACAACTGGCGCCTGTACCGCGAGACGTCCGGCGGTCTGATGACCGAGTTGGCGACACACGCGCTGGACGTGGTGAACTGGGTCATGGACGCCAACCCGACGAAGGTCTGCGCCTACGGCGGTCTGGACTACTGGCGCGACGGCCGCGAGGTGTTCGACAACGTCAACCTCGTGTACGAATATGAGGTCACCCCGGACTGTGCCGCGTACTACGCCCTTGAAGACAAGGAACTCCGCGGCAGCCTCGACAAGCATGTGGACGAGGTCAACGCGCCGTACACGGTGCGTGTGGTGTACTCGAGCATCACGGCCAACGCCCAGAAGGGCGCCTCGGAATCCATCCAGGGCGACAAGGGCACGTTCAAGCTCACCGAATTGGGCAGCCGCCTCTACCCCGAGGCCACGGCCGACCTGGAATGGTTGGACGACGCCCACAAGGACGAGAACGAAGACAACGCCGTTATCATCACCACGGGCGGTACGCTGCACCTGAACAACCAGGCCTTGAACCGCAGCAAGCCCTTCACGGTGAACACGGACAAGTCGGTCGACCAGATTCAGTTCGAGGCTTTCGCCAAGGACATCCAGGAGAAGGGTACGCCCAAGGCCAACGCCATGGTCGGCCTGAAATCGGCAGTGACGGGTCTTGCGGGAATGATCGCCATCCGCCGCGCGGCCGAAGGCGGCAACCCCGAAGTGAAGATCGACCCGGCGTGGTACGAATTCGATTTCGAGACCGACGACACGTCGCGCTACGACATCCTCGCGTAGTGTGGCCCGTAGCGGCATGGGCCGCTTCTTGACCTAGTGACGACATCCGACGCGGGCGCACAGGCGCCCGCGGCGGATTTTTGCCCACCGCGGACGGGGGGCCTGTCCGCGGCAGGCTGAGCGACAAACCCGCCTGAGCAAGGTGCGCTCTCAGAACAGCTTCTGACACGCCTGCTTTGGGTGCCGGTGCCGGGGGAGTCCCCAGATCGGCAGTGGGGACGAACTGCGCGCGGATTCGGCTTCGGTGGCCGGGCCGCACCGGATAAGCCTACTTAAGAAAGGCATAGGACGCATGAGAAAGGTAGCTCTTCTTGCCCTGGTTGTGATCGGGGCGGCAACGTTGGGAGGTCTCACGGCCTCGGCACAGACACCCGCCAGCGCGGACGCGCCCGAAGGCGTTCGGTCTCTCGTCAGAGACCTCGAACGCTACGTCGGACGGGAGTTGACGAAGGACAAGCGCGCGGCCACGGTGGACATCAACTGGTTGCTGCCTCAAGCATGCCCGCCTTTCTACCTGCGCGACGAAGAGGGCCGCATCATCGACCCGACGGTCGATCCCGAAGTCAGCACGCCGGTCAGCATCTACCAGACGTGCATGAAGTGCAAAGAAACCCACGACCCCAACAAGGTGCTCGGCGGGTATCACTTCCAGATGGGATTCGACGAGCTGTACGACCACACACGGACCGGCGAGCCCATCTCGTTGGACAAGAGCCCCGGCTTCTACGGCAAGTGGCAATGCTTGTATCAGCGGGAACTGGCGCCGAAACAGTTCTCCGACCCCGACGACATTGACATGACGGCTTTCGAATGGGTGACCAGCTGCGCCGTATGCCATCCCGGCGGCGGCCCCGGCGTGTTCGACCGTGGCGGACGCCGCTACGACCAGGTCCAATCCGAAGAGCCGCTCATCTCCACCTACCAGTATGACGGCGACTATTGGGAAGCCAAGTGGCACAAAAGCGGCGTCCTTGAGGTGGATTGTCTCATCTGCCACATGAAGGGCTACGAGTATTCACAGCGCGCCCAGCAGATCAAGAAAGAAAATTTCCGTTGGGCGGCCACCGAAGCCGCCGGTTTCGGCAACGTTGAAGGCGCCGTGAAAGACGGCGACCGTCCTTCGGTCAAGTACAACACCAACCTGTTCCGGGCGGACGGCAAGGTCCACCTGGAAATTCAGCGGCCCGACGACACGTCCTGCATGTTCTGCCACACCATGTCCGGTGTTCAGAAGCGCGGCACGGCTTGGCACACCCAGTACCTGCAGGATGTCCACACCGACATCGGCATTGGATGCACGGATTGCCACGTGGGCGACATCCGACACAACTTCGCCAAGGGCAATTCGTCGAACCAGACCGTGCGCGACGATCTCGACAACAGCATGTTGTCCTGTAAGGAGTGCCATTACGAAACGCACGACTACGGCGCGCCCGACTACGACCACCCCGGCATCCCGCCGATTCACTTCGAGCGCATGGAATGCACGTCGTGCCACATCTCGCGGCGTCCCTTCGCCATGGCACGCGTAGTCGATTCACTCACAGGCAAGGTGATCGAACTCTCGAACGCCAGCAGCCTGGAACCCTTCGAGAACGCCAAGTTCGGCGCGCTCTGGGGCATCGTGGACTTCCGCGAAGACACCTATCTGCGTCCCTTCACAGCGGACCAGATAGCGGCGGCCGCCAGCATCACCATTGCCGGCGACTCGCCCCTCCGCGAGGCCTTCCTCAACGAAGACGGCGCATGCCGGCTTCCGGATGGCGCATTTGAAGTGGCTTCCGTCATGGACGACGGCGCAACGGTGGCGTTGGCCGATTCGCGCGACAAGCGTGCGCTGATGCTGCTGGCCCTGGAGCAGGTCGTGAAGCCCGCCGAAGGCGAGGAAGTGGCCTGCCTGTTCCGCGGCGCCGCGTACCGCATCCTGAAGGGCAAGATGCTGTCCATCGACACCAGCCTTCAGCCCCGGCGCGTGGGCCAGATCGAGGATTACCCGGTAACGCACATGATGCGTACCGTGGACGGCAAGGACGTCATCGAGTCCGCCGGTTACCAGATGGGCGTCTACTGGGCCTTCGAGCAGAACGGCGAGATTCGTCCGCTCTTCCCGCGCGACATGCAGGCCGCATGGGACTGGCTTGAAGAGCGGCGTCAGCCTCCGGCGAAGGGTGAAGACGGCGACGTCACCTACGTGCTGTACCGGTACCCGGCCTCGCCGGCCGGCGTTGCAGAGGTCGTGCCCCACGGCGACCCCGCGACTGCGGTCGACAAAGATAGCACGATGGGCTATCTCCGGGCGCTCGCTGGCCGCATGGCGCAGTACCGCAAGGACGACATCCAGCCCGTCACCGTATGGGACGACAACAACGACGTCTGGCCCGAGGTCAACACTGAAGAGGAAATGGGCACCATCGCGTGGGCCATTTCCCAGACCATGGGACGGTTGGACAAGGGCGAAGAAGGGCGCGGCCCGGTCACGCTCTACTACGTCAAGGGCTTGCAGGCGTACAAAGTAACCCTCAACAATCCCGAAGACCTTTACGGTATTCCGCGTACCGAGTTGCCGAAGCTGGACGACACCAAACCCTACTTCGGCATGAACAAGCTGGGATGGCGCAACAAGAAGTGGGCCACCATGGACGTGCGCACCACCCAACTCAACTTCGCGGTCGAGACCTTCGACGTGGACTCGCAGCCGCAACTGGCGGCGCTGGTCCAATATCTGCCGTGGAGCATGTCGCATGGCGTGGAGCCGAGCGGGTTCGCGTTGGGCGCCAATGGATGCACCGACTGCCACTCCATGGATTCCGACTTCTTCTTCGCCAAGGTCATGACCGACCCCTTCGACGAAGAAGGGAAGGCGTCGGGCGTGGCGAACTACGAGCTTCTGGGGTACGACATCGATTCACTGCGGGCCGCCGCATGGCGCGAACAGTGGCTCAAGCCCTATAGCCTGTGGATTGTGCTTCTCGTGCTCGCGGCGATTGCCATCCATTTCGCCATCTTCGGCAACAAGAGCGGCAGCGAAGAATACGTCGCAGACACGCTCCGGTTCTCGTTCATCGAACGCATGGGCCACCTCGTCTTGATGACGTCCGTGACCTACCTGGCCGTGACCGGGTTCTGCTACCTGCTGGGCATCAACGACCCGCTGGGCGCGTGCTCGCGCACCATCCATGCCTTGGTCGGGTACGTGGCGGCCGCTGGCGTCGTGATTGCGTTCGTGCGGTGGGCGGCCGAGATGCTGCCGCAGAAGGGCGATCTCACGTGGCTCATGCATATGGGCGGCTACCTGGGTGGCAAAGGCCACTGGCCGGCCCACAAGTTCAACGCGGGCCAGAAGATCCTCTTCTGGAAGGTCGTGGGCATCATGGGCGTCCTCATCGCGACCGGTATCATCATGGGCCTCAACCGCGGCGAACGGTTCCCGATGCAGGGTCTCGTATACTTCCTGCACGACGCCGCCGCGCTCATCATGATTCTGCTGTTGCTTGGCCACTTCTACCTGGGCGTGGTCGTCAATCCGCACAGCGTGCGGAGCCTCTTCGGCGGCATCGTCAGCGCCAAATGGGCCAAGGAACATCACCCCAATTGGAAAGGCGCCAAACGGTAGGACATTGACACAAACGCGGTCTGTTTGATACAGTTCCGGTTCCATAGTGGGCGGTTAGCTCAGGTGGTTAGAGTGCTTGCTTGACATGCAAGAGGTCACTGGTTCAAGTCCAGTACCGCCCACCACTAAACATCATAGCCCCAGGGGTTTGCGAAGCAGACTCCTGGGGCTTTCTTCGTGCGGATGGCTTCGCCAGCGCCTCACCGTTGAACCCGCGGCACATGGCGTCTATCGACTCGTCACGAGACAGCTCATTACCCATCCGTCGCTTGCGCCGCTACTCCGCCAGGAACTTCGCCGCCGCGTTGTGCCAGTACTCGCGTTCCTGACGGAGTTGTTCGCCAGTAGGGAAGCGAAGCGTCTTCTGCCCCCTGCTCCCGAGCATGCTTCCAAGACACCTCTGCGCGGGATACCGAGACCGTGGATCTTTGCTCTGCGCGTAGTCGAGTAGATGGGGAAGAATGGTCTCCGCGTATTCCCGTGCGAATCCGGCGGGCCTGGCCCCCGGGAAGCCCCGATGGACCCAGAAGTTGCTGACGTCCCAGCCATCGATGCCACTGCCGAGGCGTTTCAGGAGAAGCTCGTCGGTTTGCGGCGAACGGACAAGCGCCAAGGGCAGGAACGAGCGATATGTGCTCTCGTGCGCGACGTATGCGTCGAGGGTGGGCATCCCGCGGTCATCATCCCCGGCCAGCAACCCGAATGCCGCGAAGATGCGTTCATCCTGTCGGCTCGATTGGAACTGCTGAAGGAGGAAAGGCCGCGCGGCCACCGGATCGGCCGCGGTCAGGGCGGCCAGAACCCATTCGCGCCACCGGCTCAGTTGGTAGGGGTGGATACCCAGCATCTGCTGTTTAGGAAGCCGGACACGGTACTTCTCTTCGAGATAGGCGACGTGCTCGGGCCCTAGCATCTTCCTGAGCCCCCCGACCGCTTCCTGGCTTCGTTGATACGCCAGGAATCTGGCGCTCTCACCCGTCCGCCGGAGGTAGTCGTACAGCGCCTTCTTGTCGGCAAGCTTCTTCGCCGGCTCCAGGTTCCTCACGGCGGCGCGGATCGCCCAGTCCACGTCCCCGCACGCGGCCAGTGCATCGAGCAGCCTCGGGTCGCGGTTCGCCTTGTATTCGGCCCTCACCTTTGATGCGGCCCGCGGATCGCCGATGCGGCCCGAGCTGACATGATCGGCCACGTCGCTCATGTCCATTTGCAGCAGGATGGGCTTGGCCGAGTCGAGGTCGTCGCCTGCGAGTCTCAGGACAAGTTGTACCGCATAGTAGTAGCCGTTGTCCGCCAGTTCGAGAGCAAGCGCGTAGCCCTCTTCACGTTCAAGCCGCATCGCCAGCACCGCGAGCGCCTCCATGGCGTACTGCCGCCGCGCCCCGACCCGGTCGCGGACACTGTTGTCCTTCCGGAGGCCGTACTCGTGCTCGGTCGGGTTCCGCATCACCTGCTCGAGCATCGGTCGGATCTCCATGTCGCCACGCGCGGCCAGCGCGGTCCACACAGCGGCAAGTTCGGCCTCTGTCCGAAGCCCATTTCCCTTAGGGAACTCCATCATGGATAGCAGCAAGGCGTCTATCCCCGGCCCCAGCGTGGCGCCGAGAAGGCCGATGGAATCGCGCATGTCTCTCACAAACACGTAGTGCTCCATGCGATTCCCGTGCGAGAGGACGCCTGAACCCGTGAAGAGGTCCTTGAGGCACTCAAGCCGTTCGGGGTCGGGCAGGGCAAGCACCATCCGCACCATCGCGGTATCGAATCCGTCGCGGTACGACAGCGCGCGCTCGGCGTGTGTGGAGAGGTCCCCGACGTACGAAGTGTACATGCGCCTGATTGCGTCTGCGTTTCCAGACTCGGTGAGCAGCTCCACCACCTTCAACGCCAGTGTTCGGAATGGCTTCTGCTCCGTGCCGGAGTGCCTGTCGTACGTGTAGAGCGAGTCCTCGTCCAGACGCCTGCGTTCCGCGGCGTAGTGCCGCTTCAGCACACCCAGGAGTGCGTCAGGCGCAGGCGTCGTCTCGGGCCTACGGGAGAGCAGGTCCAACGCCTCTGCCGATGCTACGAGGTCCCCTTCGGCAAGCTTGCGGCGCCAGTCGTTCAGCGTGTCGTCATCCGGGACGCCGGGGGCAAGCATCGTGTGTCTCGACTTGACGGCCCTCCACATTTCGTCCAGGGGGGCCGGGTCGCGACCCGTGACCCGCTCGACAACGCCGTCATGCACGCGGTACAGTTTTGGGGCGCTCCCGTCAGGAATCTGTCCGTCAACCAGCGTGAACAAGAAGATGTACTTGAGCCCCACCCGCCGCAGCATGCCGTCTGCACGGAGGGTCCAAGTCTTGTAAGTGAGAACCTCGGACTTCGGCTCCGCGGGATACCGCCCAAGCACTTCGACCGTCGTGCTCACGCCCACCTCCCCCATGTAGCGCCCGAGGATGTCGCGAATAACGTCGTCGCGGTCACACTCCACGTTCGAGATTGTTCCGTGGACGAACAATGCGTGCGCGGTGACGCGGTCCATCAGTGACTTGAATTCAGGATCGCCATGGATTGGGTCCTCGGACTTGGCCTTCGACCGCAAACGGAGGAGTTCCGGTGTAGGGACGTCCTTGAGCTTGGCGCGGAGGGCGATCTCGAGAGCCTGCCGGTCCACGTACGCGTCTTCGTCAATGTGAAGTGCTAGCAGGTCATCGACCGAGAGGCCGTCGAAATCCTTCTGTCTTGGTGGGCCCGAATTGTCGGGAAGGTCCGGGGAGCACCCCGGCAGGAGCACGGCAACAACCGTCAACGTGAGAACCGTTCGCCACACAGTAGCCTCCCACTTCATGCAAGTCCCCCAATCGCGCGTCTCCCCAGCGCGGCCACCGAGCATCGACGTGGCTGTCAAGCGGTGTGTGTCATGCCCACACAACAGCCTGCTCCTAGTATAGAACGGCCTGCGCCCAAAGGAGACCCCATGGTATCCGCGAGCCCTCTCGCGACAGGCGCACCCGCCTTCCAGCATGCGAGCCAAGCACTCCTTGAAAACGTCGCAGGCTTGCACTACGATGACTCACATCCCGTCAGAACCGGCGTAACGCCGGTCAGCATGGGCCGAATGGGGCACTACTCCGGACACGATCGCGGGCGCGCATTGCGTTCACAGTCACAGGAGACCTCGCATGCCGGGATTCTTTTCCGCCAGGAAGGAACGGCAGGAGACCGAGAGAACCGAGGAGCTCCGTGCGCTTGCCTCCAACTCCCAGAACCCCGAGGAGTTGCGGCGCATCGTGGAGACGGAGTCTGACGAGATCGCGGTGAATGAAGCGCTCTCTCGGATGGGCGAGTCCGACCGAGCCAAGCTTGTCGTTTCCTGCCAAGACCAGGCCAAACGCATGCGAGTGCTTGAAACCATCTTCTCACCAGACCTGCTCGGCCAGATCGCGTGCTCCAAAGCGGATCTGGACACCCGGCGGGCCGCCGTCACTCAGATCAGAGCCAAGAACCAGGATCTCCTCGAATCCGTTCCAAGATTCGCCGAGGCGAAGTACCGGTACGATCTTGATTGCTGGAAGCAGGACGTCCAGCTCGCCGAGGAGAAGCACCGTGTCCGGCTAGAGGAATACCAAGAGACGCTGGACAGACGCGAGCAAGAGATGCAGGGCGAATGGGCTGTGTGGGGCGACACGAAGAGACCAATCGCCTGCCCGTTCTGCTCAGCCGTGAACGGCTTCAAGGAGTTCTCCTACGAGACGATGGCGGTGCTTGACCCAGATCCTGACAATGTGATGGCGTTCTTGATGACCCCCAAAGCATGGCCGAAGATGTGCCCCGCGTGCGGCGAGAAGTTCGAGGGCACGCTCGACACGCAACGGAGCATCCGGAGCGGCACGGAAATCTACCTGTGGCGCCAAGAGGGCAGAGCGAAAACGCCAAAGCCGAAGAAGCCGAAGCTAAGGACGCCTAACAAGCCCAAGTCGCCTGCACTGCTGGCTACTTCGTTGGTCCAGGCCATCTCTTCGGGCGATGTCAAGGCGGTTGGCTCCTGGCTGCAGCGGTATCCGGAGCTCGCCCACGCTGATTCCGACAATGAACCTGCGTTCCGCTGGTGCCTGAGAGAGGAAGCCAGGGGCAAACAGCAGAGTCTACAGATCGCCCACCTCTTCATCTTGCAGGCAATCGCAAGGGGCGATATAGAGGTCGTCCGCCCCATGCTCGCGGGATACCCTCAACTCACTGACGCCACCTTTCAGGGCAGTCTGCCGATTCACACCGCTCTCACCAAGAAGGCGTCGGAGAACAGACACGGACCCCAAATCGCCCGGCTTCTGGTGCCCTCGAAGGAGAAGGTGAACAGCCTGAATCCGCACGGACACAGCGCCCTGCACCTCTGCTGCATCTTCGGAGACGAGAGCGTCGCTGAGAGCCTCGTCTCGGCAGGAGCGGACGTCAACATCCTCTGCCCAAAGGACGGGTCTACTCCTCTTCATCTTGCCGTCATCTCGGACGAGGATGATCTCGTCCAATTCCTGCTGCGGAAGGGTGCCGAAATCAACACGAGAGAAGCCAAGTACGGTATGACGCCACTTCACTGCGCTGTGGCTCAGGGGAACCCGGACTTGACCTCTCTGCTGTTGTCCAATGGCGCCGATCCATCCCTACGCGAGAACCAAGGGCGTACGCCTCTTGAACTCGCGAGGCAGCTTGACCAACCTGAGTGTGAGCAGGTTCTTGGATGACTCGCGCCGTCTGAGGGTTTCAGCGTAGACACCCCAACGCATCCCTTGACGCCAGAGGCGGGGATGGGCCTGCGTCTCGAGGGCGGCATGGGTTGGTGTAGGCCACTGAGGGTAGGTCTTGAGGCCGCGCCGCGGTCAGCAAGGCAAGCGCCGGGTCCGCCTCAGCACCAAGAGACCAACGGCGAGGCCGATGAGCAGTACGAGTGTGGACACCCAGAACCCGATGCGGAAGCTGAGCGGGTCGTAGGCAAACCGGACGGCGTGCGACCCTTTGGGGACGCACACGCCTCGGAAGGCATGGTAGACGGGGAACACCGTCGCGGGTTCGTCGTCGATCCAGGCCTTCCAGCCCGGGTAGTAGGTGTCTGCCAAGACGAGCACGCAGTCATCCGAGGCATCCACGTCCATCGTCACCTCGGAAGCCTCCCATCGCGTGAAGGCCACATTTGCCGCCACGGCTGGTCCTCCGTGCGGGAGGGGCTCGTCCGGCGGTTGATCGGTCACGGCGGTCGTCGCGGCATCGAATTCCGGCTGTTTCATCCGTGCGATGACGGCTTCGTCGTCGGGGGCCACCTCGACATCGCCAACAACCCATGCCCTGGGGAAGGCCGACCGGTCTCGGAATACGTCGATGCCGTCGAGGCTGGTCAGGAACTCGTACCTTTCGTGGTCGTGTGGGACGGTATCGGCGGTGAACAGGCAATAGGGGGCCGCGCACAGTCTTTCTATGGTGGCGAAATCCCCTGCCGGGTGGTGTACGAGAAACCGGTACAGGCGCTCGGGTATGATACCGTCATATCCCCACAGATGCTCGAGGTCGTACAAAGGCATCACGCCGGGGACGATACTGGCCGCGGTCACACGGAACCGGCAGGGCTTCTCATATTCCTGCATGTACGACAGCAGTGGCGTAGCGGGCGCAATCTGATCCCTCGGACAGGTTGGGAACAGATGGCGCGCGGCCACGGCAAGATCGACTGCCAGCAGCAGGGCCAGAGCGGCCGCGACGAGTCTTGGCTTTGGCGAGACGTAGCGCAACACGCAAAGCAGCAATGCCAGTGCCGCCAGAACAGCCGCGACCGCAATCTGCACAAGAACAAATCCCTGAACGCCTTCCGCGGACATCACGGGCCACCGTGCCACAAGCTGAAGGCCAACCAACCCCGCAATGAGGATTCCCAGGGATACGGGCCAGACCATGTCCGTCGGTCTCCCGCGTTTCCTTTGCCAGTGCTCGATTCCGAAGGCACTCAGTAAGGGTAAGACAAACACGACGAAGTTCGTGTGCCACACGTGCCACATTGAGCTGAAAGGCGGCAGTTCGTGTAGTGGCGCGACGATGCGCTGGTTCGACGCCATGAGCAGTCCAAACGTGAGCGGCGCAGCAAGGGCGATCACACGCACACGAGTCTTGCGATCTCTCAGAACGGCCGGGATAACGAATCCTATGGCCAGCCACGCCACGATCCCGGGATAGAGGATGCTTACGTAGTTGGAATGGATGTTTTTGACCCCCAAGTGCATTGGGATGTCCGTATCATCGAAGCCCCAGAAATTCCCGTCCACGGTGGACCCAAAGAAGCGCGGTACCCACGTTGCTATCAACGCACGCGAAGGGATGTAGGGAACGGCCGTCTGGCCCGCGGATCGTTCGGGGTGGGCGAGGGTGTAGCTGTTCAGCAGGTACTCGAAGAAAGGCGCCAACTGCACCGCGCACACAAGCAGGGCCACAACCCATGCACCACCGGCCAATGCCATCGATTTGAGGAAGCGTCCACCTGAGGCACGGGCAAGGACCAACCGCACGACGAAATACATGCCCAGGCCTAGACCCGCGACGAACGCCGTCTCAGGATGACCGGCCAGGAGGACGAGGGTTCCGCCGACCATCATGGCGAAGAAGCCCCTGCGGTACCGTTCGTCTATGATGAGTTCCACGCCCATGAAGAGCACGGGAATCCAGCAAGCGACGTCGACCTCCGCCCAATGGCACCAATGGGTATTGAACCCGCACAACATCCATCCGATCGAACAGAACCGCGATGCAGACACGCCCAATCCGATCGCGCGGCTACACAAGTACGCCGTGGCGCCACACAGCCACAGCTTGAGCAGGAGGTACACCGTCATGGCTACGGGCACGTCGACGAACGCGTGGAGAATGTGGGGAGGATAGAATACGGCGCTCTGGTAGTTCCCCAGCAGAGGCATTCCGCCGTAGGATAGGTGGTTCCATAGCGGCCATTCCCCGTTCCGCATGGCGCGCTGAGTCAGGGCATACCACGGCGCGAACTGCGTGATGCTTTCCAGCGTCGTCAGATTTCGGGTCGGTTCGTGGTCAGTGGGGGTATGCAGCTTCCAGGGATTCATTCGGTAGAGCAGGCCGCCCGGAACGGCAGGTTCCCCTCGAAGAAACGTCCCTGGGAAGAGAACAGCGAGGAGGAGTCCCAGTATCAGTGCCTGCAGGGCGAATTCGCGGAACGACACCGGCGTGGAACGGCCTCGCGATCGGGCAGAATCTGTGTCTTCGTCTCGCACCAGTGCCATGTTCGCTTCCCTGCACACCACTCGTCTGCACGCACGAAGTCTGCGCACTTGTGGTTTCAAGATAGCCGAATTCGCGAGAGCCGAGCGTCCGTTGACTCGGTGAGCGGCTCCTCCTATACTCGGCTTGGGGTCCTGTCGATCCGACAGGACAGAGTGTACACGGAACGTCACGAATGAAGTCAAGTAGACGCAGATTCCTCAAACACTTGGCGTGCGCGGTTCCCTCCGTGGCGATCGGCTGTGGAAGGTTGAAACCGCGCGATCCGCACGTCGTGTTGATCGTGCTCGACACCTTGAGGGCGGATCATGTGGGGTGCTACGGGTGTTCGGCCCCCCTGACACCCAACCTGGACGCCTTCGCGGATGAAGCCACGCGGTACACGCGCGCCTTCTCGACAGCGTCATGGACGCTGAGCAGCCACGCGTCCATGTTCACGGGACGCTTCCCCTTCGAGCATTTCGCCCATCGCTACGACCAGGACCTGAGCCAGGGAGGTCCGAGTTCTGCTTTCGGGCGAAACGAGTTGCCTCTCGCAGGGAAGTTCACGACCCTGGCGGAGGTGCTACAGGGGGGGGGATACGAGACCGTCGGCGTCAGCGCAAATCGGGGGTTCGTGAATCGGACGTTTGGCCTTCACCAGGGCTTTCGATTCTTCGATTCGCGATACGAATTCGGCCCGGCCGTAAACGAGCGTATCCAACGGATGCTGGACATCGACAGGGACATGCCCCTGTTCCTCTTCGTCAACTACATGGACGTACATGGGCCATGCAACACCGCGCCCTGCCCACGGGTAGCGACCGAGCCCATCGCGCGGCCCCCGAAGCTCTGGGTTGACCTCTTCGACCAGATCGTCGGAACGAAGGGGCCCCCTATCGAGAAGGACCTCGAACTCTACAAGACCCATTACCGGCTGGGGGTGGCCAACGCCGACGCGGCCTTGGGTGATGCGATTCGCAGTTTGAAGAAGAAAGGCCTGTACGACAACGCGGTGGTCATGGTGACGTCGGACCATGGCGACTATCTTGGGGAGCATGGCCTCTTCCTTCACGGGACCGATATCCACGATGAGACGATTCGCATCCCGCTGCTGGTGAAGGCGCCCGGCCAGCGAGCGGGAACCCAGGACGACTGCCCCATGTCGTGCGTTGATTTCCTGGATCTCATCGCAAAACATCTTTCTCCCGGACTCCACCGTGCATGTACCGACGTGTTTCCTTACCGGCCCGGCAACCATCCTGTGGTCGCCGAGCAGTACTTCGCCCTCTCCTCGGTGCTCAATCACCCCGAATACGGTCATCGGTTCAAACGGGTCCGGCGAGCCATCGTGGACTGGCCGATGAAGTTCATCCACACCTCCAAAGGTCGCCATGAATTGTACAACCTTGAAGACGACCCTCGCGAGGCCCGGAATCTGATTGACGACCTGCCCGAGCGGGAGAAGGCCCTCACGGCCGAACTCGACAAGCTCCTGAGTACGGCAAAGACACCGCCGGAAATCCCCATCGATGACGTTCAGCCCGCAACCCTCACAGACGATGAAGCCGACGTATTGCGTGCGCTGGGCTACTTCTAGTCCAGCGGATGAGCCACGTTCGCGCCGACTGCTAGCCCGGATATCTCACAAGGGCGTGGATGAAGCGCCGCAAGATGTTGGCTGCAGACGGCCTGAAGCTGAGCGATGAATGCCTGGTTGTATTCTGAGCAAAGCTTCATGTCGCCCTGCGCCAACAGATTGCCGTGATTCGCCGCGGCCTTGTGAGATATTCGGGCTAGAGCAGGGCCTTCCGCGCAATGATCATGCCCAGCACCAGCGCCACGATTGCGAGATAGATTGCCATAGCGGCTGCTCTCCTACCCTCTCTCGTTGCGGACTACGTAGGACACACGCGATCACTCATAACGAAGGGCAGCGTACTCCCAAGGGCGGTGTGATCGCTGTCCATGTCTACACCGCTCCCGTTGGGGCATCCAGGTGGAGTAGAGGGAAGCGCGGGCCTACGTGCCGGACGCCTCCGTTTGGTCCTCCCACCAAGTGTATGCATTGATGCGGCGGGCGGGGGTGAATGCGAGGCGTTGGTAGAGGCGTAGGGCGGGATTGTCGAGGGTGACGCCGAGGGCCATGCGGTCGTAGCCGGCTTCGCGGAAGCGTTGGGCGAGTTCGCGGATGAGTTGGCGGCCGAGGTGGCGGCCACGGTATTCAGGACGTACGGCGACCTGGAGGATGAACCCCACGCCGGGCGCGACTTCGCAACCGACAATGGCGCCGACGGCGCGGTCGTCGCGGTGGAGGGTACGGATGAACCCGGTGGGGACGCGGCCATAGCCGCCGTGCATGGCGGACCGCACGAACCCGAGGGCGTGCTCCGGCGTCCGCACGTCGGCGTGCAGCAACCGCTCGGGATGGTCCCGGTAGGCATCGGCGATCACGTCGCCCACGTCGGCAGCGTCCTCCTCGCGAGCCACGCGGCCGTCGGGGGAGGGTGGGTCGAGCGGCGAGGCATCGAGCGGCGCGGTCATGACCTGCCGGTCCCACCGGGTGAACCCGAGGGATTCGTAGGTTCGGTCGCGGTCGACGTGGCAGAAGGGGATGCTCTCCGACACGATCCCCGCAGGCCGGCCTTCGCGCAGCTTGTGGACGACTCTTTCGATAAGGGCGTCCTCGATGCCGTGGCGCGCGAACCGCTGCAGAACGTGGATGAACGACACCTGGCCGATGTCGCCGCGTCGTGCCGCCAGGCAGAGTCCCGCCGTTACGTTGTCCTTCATTACGCAAAAGGCCAGAACGGACGGATGCGTCAGGGTGATCTGAAGTTGCCGTTCGGCATTCAGACGATACGCGTCCGCCGCCCGGGGACCGTACAGTTCGGTGAGGCCCTGGGCAATTTCGTTCATGTAGTCCGCCATGTTCGGCGGCACGGTCGATAGTTTGCGTAGCGTTAGCATGCTCTGAGACTCTGACCCGCGGACCCACGGCCCGGTTGCGGAACGGTTCCGGGTACCATAGCAAATCGCGTGGACGGAGTCATTGGCGGGAAGTGGGGGATTCTCTCTATAGTCATCCTGAACGAAGTGAAGGATCTGATGTTCCCGGTGAATGTCCTGGGGCAAGAGATACTTCGCTATCGCTCAGCATGACGGGACATGGGAACAATCGCGACCGCACGGCAAAGGTTGAGATGTTGGTGGCGTCTTCGCGTCGGCGTTCGCGTACACTCGGAAAGGCCGCGCTGGCTCAAGGTTAGGCCGCGTCGGGCCGATAGTCTGTATAGGAGGTGGAGTATGCCTGAACGCACTCAAGACGCGCCGCCGTTTCACATTCGCTATTGCACGCGATGCGTGATGCCGGAGACGAAACCGGACCTGCATTTGGACGAGGACGGGGTGTGCAGCGCGTGTCGGTACATGGAGAAGCGCCACGAGGTCGATTGGGACGCGCGCCGCGGAGAATTGGCCTCTATCCTCGACCGGTACCGGTCGAACGACGGATCGAACTATGACTGCATCATCCCGGTCAGCGGGGGAAAGGACAGCCACTACCAGGTGGTCCGCATGCTGGAGATGGGCGCCACGCCGCTGTGCGTGACGGCGACCACGTGCAAACTGTCCGCCCTTGGCCGCAAGAACATTGAGAGCATCCAGGCACTGGGCGTGGACTACATCGAGGTCACCTCGAATCGTGTAGTGCGGCGCCGCATCAATCGAATGGCCTTGGAACAGGTGGGCGACATCTCGTGGCCCGAGCACGTCACGATCTTCACGGTACCCGTGCGGATGGCGGTCCACTTCAACGTGCCCCTCATCATCTGGGGCGAGAATTCGCAGAACGAGTACGGCGGCCCGGCCGGGGCGGCGGACAACAACACCTTGACGCGCCGGTGGCTGGAAGAATTCGGCGGGCTCCTGGGACTGCGGGTGAGCGATCTGGTGGGCCATGAAGGCATTCGTCAGCAGGACCTGATTCAGTTCACCTATCCGAGCGACGAAGACCTCGGGCGCGTGGGCGTGACAGGGCTGTTTCTCGGCTACTACCTGCCGTGGGACGGGCTCGGGAACGCGCTGCTGGCCCAGGGGCACGGATTGACGACCTACCACAAGCCCGTTGAGGGGTCGCTGGTGAACTACGAGAATCTCGACAACCATCACACCGGCATTCACGATTACTTCAAGTTTCTGAAGTTCGGATTCGGGCGCGCCACGGACCTGGCCTGCTTGCACGTGCGCCGGGGCCGGCTGACGCGTGACGACGCGCTTGCACTCGTGAAGAAACACGACGGCAAGTTCCCGTGGGAGTATCTTGGATGTTCGCTGGAGGAGATCCTGGAGGAGATGGATCTCACGGTGGACGAGTTCGTGAAGATCTGTGACCGGTTCACGAACAAGAAGGTGTTTGTTCGCGACACCCGCGGCAATCTGGTGAAAGACAGGCACGGGAATCTGACGAAGGTGAATTGCGACAACCCATGAACGTGGTAGCCATCATCGACTACGGCATGGGCAACCTTGGATCGGTGGCGCGGGCCGTTGAAGAATGCGGTGGCGAACCTTTCATCGCCGGGCATCCCTCCGAATTGGCGCGCGCATCCCGGATCATCCTGCCTGGTGTGGGCGCCTTCGGCGACGGCATGGAGGAACTCGTGCGGCGCGGTTTCGACACGGCGCTCCGGGTCGAAGCCATCGACAACAGCATTCCACTGTTGGGCATTTGCCTGGGCATGCAACTCCTGGCGGACACCGGCGCCGAAGGCGGCGAAACCGCCGGGCTGGGCCTCGTGTCCGGCGAGGTGGTGAGAATGGAACCCGACACTCCCGGCACGCGCATCCCTCATGTGGGGTGGAACGAAGTGCATCCGGCCAAGGAGTGCCCTCTGTTCGACGGAGTCACGGACGGCAAGGACTTCTACTTCGTTCACAGCTTTCATTTTCGACCGGCCGACGACACCGACGTGGCCGCATGGACTCCCTACTGTGGACGGTTTGTGTCGTGCGTCCACCGGGGCACTGTGTTCGGCGTGCAGTTTCATCCCGAGAAGAGTCAGAAGCCGGGGTTTCGGCTTCTCAAGAACTTCCTGGCTATGTAAGATGGTTCCGCGGTGAGCCGGAGTGTCCGGCGCGCTGGTATGGGATGGAGAGACCCAATGCTTAAGGTCCGCGTGATACCCACGCTGCTGTTCAAGGACTTCGGCCTTGTCAAGGGGACCGGCTTTGACAGTTGGCGCCGGGTGGGCAGCGCAATGCAGGCTGTAAAGGTCTACAACATGCGCGAAGTGGACGAGTTGGTCTTCCTCGACATCACCGCGACACACGATGGGCGCTCGCCCGATTTCGACACGATTGACGAACTTGCCAACGAATGCTTCATGCCCATGACGGTCGGGGGGGGCGTCCGTTCGATCGAAGATGCCCGCCGTCTTCTCCAGGTGGGCGCCGACAAGGTCGCGTTGAGCACAGCCGCCGTTGACCAGCCGGAGTTGGTGCGCGCGATGGCTGACCGGTACGGCGCGCAATGCGTGGTGGTCTCCATCGACTTCCGACGCGACACCGACGGGCGCTGCGAGGTGTACAGCCATGCAGGACGCAAACCTACGGGGAAGGACCCCGTGTCCTGGGCGCAGGAAGTCGAAAGCCTGGGGGCCGGCGAGATTCTACTGCAATCCGTAGACCGTGATGGTACCATGGAAGGGTACGACATCGACGTCGTTCGTCGAGTCAGCGAATGTGTGGGGATACCCGTGATCGCGTCGGGGGGCGCGGGCACGTATGAACACATGGCGGAGGTCCTCATTGAGGGAGGAGCTTCGGCTGTTGCTGCCGCGAGTGTGTTTCATTTCACCGAGCAGACGCCGCTGGAAGCGAAACGTGTGTTGGCGGAGAGGGGAGTTCCAGTGCGCCTGTAGAGAGGAGGAGTCAATGACTGGGGGGAGGAGAACTGGTCAGGCAGAAGCCTGGTCGGGCCCATTCGGAAAAGAGTACACAGACCGCAACCCGCGGACGCCGGAGGCAATGGACGCATTGTTTGACCGGCGGTTCGGCGTGACGCGCACGGATCTCAACGAAGAGTTCCTGGGCGATCTCAGCCGTGACATCCGCATCCTGGAAGTGGGCGCCAATGTGGGCACCCAACTCTCGCTGCTTCGCGCTCAGGGCTTCAAGAACCTGTGGGGCGCGGAACTGATGTTCTACGCCATTCAGGAGAGCGCCGTACGGCGAGACGGCATCGAGTACGTCCAGGCGTCGGGCTTCGATCTGCCCTTCCCGGACGAGTCGTTCGATCTCGTGTTCACGTCGGGGGTGCTGATCCATCTGGCGCCCGACAAACTGGCGCGGGCTATGGACGAAGTCGTCCGATGCACGCGGCGGTACATCTGGGGGTACGAGTACTTCGCGAAGGAACATGTGCCCATTCCGTACCGGGGACGCGAAGATCTGATGTGGAAAGGCGATTTTTCACACATGTACTGCGAAGGCCATCCCGATCTCCGGCGCATTAAGGAACGGCGGCTGGTGTATCTGGACAGCGACAACGTGGATGCCATGTTCTTGCTGGACAAACCGGCGCCACATGGAGACGCTGAATGAGCAGAACGGTCGCCATCGTTCAAGCGCGGATGGGGTCGACGCGGTTGCCGGGCAAAGTCCTCATGGACCTGGCTGGGAAACCCATGTTGCGGCACGTGGTGGAACGGCTGCGGCGCGCCGGACGTATTGACGAGGTCGTTGTCGCCACGTCCGTGGATCCGCAAGACCGGGCGATCCTGGATCTGGCGAAGGATCTGGGATGCCGCGCAATTGCGGGGAGCGAGAACGACGTGCTGGACCGGTACGTGAAGGCTACCGAGGAGGCTGAAGCGACCACGGTCGTCCGCGTGACGTCGGACTGTCCGCTCATCGACCCTGATGTGGTGGATTGGACCCTGCAGATGTATTTCGAGCAGGGGGTGGACTACGCCGCGAATTGCATCCAGCAGACGTTCCCACGCGGCCTTGAGACCGAGGTGTTCTCGGCGGAGCAGTTGCGGCAAGTGGCGGCGGAGGCCAACCTGCCACTCGAACGCGAGCACGTGACGCCCCATTTCTACTTGAACCCGGACAAGTACCGGCTGCGCTTCCTGGCCGCCGAAGGTGAGTTGTACCGGCCCGATCTGCGGCTCTGCGTAGACACGCCCGAGGACTTGGCCCTACTCCAACGGATCTTCGCCCAACTGGGGCCGGACAATCGATTCCCGATTCGCGACGTGGTGCACTTGCTCGATGAGCATCGAGAATTGCTCCGTCTGAACGAGGAGATCCGGCAGAAGAAG
>JAAEQP010001556.1 GCA_024231375.1 bacterium
AGTCTCAGCCGTGGCGCGTAGCCCGCGATAAGCGGGGGACAGCCACCCATTGTTGCCCTAAGAAGGGCAATAATGGGACGCAAGAGCTTGGCAGTCCCCGTTTGTCGCTTCTGTTCTGGTGGGCATGTGACTTTTTCAACGGCTCCACAGTCCCGGCCTTTTCGCAACACCGCAATCAGTGAGAATATCCCACGTACTTCGCTCGGGACGACGTGAAGGATAATGGCGGCACTGCCCTTTAGATCTTGATGTCCTTCGGGCTCTTGATGATGCGCTTGATGAGGCCGTATTCGACGGCTTCCTCGGCCGACATCCAGAAATCGCGGTCGCTATCCTTCTGGATCTTGTCCGCGTCCTGGCCGGTTTCGTCGGCGATCAGTCCGTTGATCTGTTTGCGAATCCGCAGGATCTCCTGGGCCTGGATGCGAATGTCCTGCACCTGCCCCACAGCGCCGCCAGCCGGTTGGTGTAGCATGAACCGCGTGTTCGGCAACGCGTACCGGTGCTTCTTCTCGGCGCCGAGCATGATAGGGACGCCCATGCTGGCCACCCAGCCCGCGCCGATGCCGATAATGGGCGATTCCACGTACTGCATCATGTCGTAGATGGCGTATCCCGAGTAAATGGCGCCGCCCGGCGTCGAGATCAGCATGCGGATGGGATCGTGGGATTCCGCGTCCAATACCAGCAACTGAGCCGCCACGCGTTCCGCCATGTCCTGGTCTACCGTCCCGGAAACCAGGATGGTGCGGGTCTTCAACAGCCGCATCGCCATCGCTTCGACCGGCGATTTCTCGTCGTGTTCTTCGGGACAACTCATCTATGGGCCTCGCTTTCTGGTTTCGTGATTCAAGCCAGGGCCGGCGGAATATTCGCCCGGCCCCAGAGACAGGGTATTGTGCCATTCCAACGAGAAAGGGGTCAAGAATGGCGCCGGGCCGACGGGACGGCGTCGAACCCTTCCGGGTCCATTCGGCCGCCTAGCGAGACCACGGATCCCACGAGGACTTGGAGCAGCATAGTCGCAACCAAACCCATGGGCCTTCGCTTCTTCTCCGCATTACCAGCCGGGAGAACCTTGTATTCTCATCCCACGTGTCCGCTGTACGCCTCAAACTCAGGCAACAGCTTCTGCTGCAACTGGATCATCTCATCGACACATTCGACGGCGCGGCGGTAGGAGTCGACGGTCGGGTCGAGCAGGAAGGCCTGGAGCAGTTTGTCTTTGGATCGCTCGTCGAAGGCTTCGACGAGCAGTTGGTGGATGCTGCCCTGCAACCGCAGCATGGCGGCCGCGGCTTCGGGCAACGGTTCCATCTGGAACGGGTGGAATCCGTCCCCGTCGGCGGTGGCGGGCACTTCAACGACCATGTCGTCGGGCAGGTTCGGGATGGCGCCGCGATTGGGCACGTTGATGGCGTCGAGGTGACGTTCCACGCCGCAGTGGATCGCTTCGATGATGGGCGCGGCGAGTTCGCCGGACGGCTTGAGTTCAGCCGCGTCAAAGTCGACGGGTCCGGGCGCGGGCTTGCGCCACGGACGCGCGGCAAGGTCGCCGTTCAGCGTGTACACGAACTCGGGGATGTCGCCGGTCTGCCAGGGGTATCCGGTAGCGGGGTCGTAGAAGTACTGGCATTCGCTGGCCACGAATTCCTCGGCCCACCGGATGTACTCGCCGTAGTGGTTCGCGCCGCACGACGGCCACAGGCCGAATCGCCGAAACAGAACGCGCCCCAACGCGATCTCGTGCCAGTCCGACAGCAGGTCGCCGTCGAGTTCCGCCTCGCGCAGCTTCGGATACAGGTCTTCGCCCGTCTTCCGATCATGGATTCGCTGGAACCACGTGAAATGGTTGATGCCGCACGCGGCAGCGTCGAGGTCTTCGACGGGCATGTCGAGGATACGCGCAATCTGGGCCTTGCCTCCGAACACGCCGTGGCACAGACCCACGCTCTCAATCTTCGTCAGGCGGCTGATGGCTTCGCAGATCTTGTGTTCGGGATTGGTGAAGTTCAACAGCGGCGCATCGGGACAGCGCTTCTCCATCTCGCGCGCGATTTCCAGCATGGGTGTGAAGTTGCGCAACGCGTGAAACAGGCCGCCCGGACCGCCGTTTTCGCCGAACACCTGCCGGAACCCGTGTTTCCGAGGCACGTGAAAATCCTGGGTCCAGTAGAGGAACCGCTCCACCTCGATGGCCGTAACCACGAAGTGCGTGTCGGTGAGTGCTACGGCAAGGTCGTCCGTCGCGATGACGTTCACGTCGCGTCCGAGTTTCTCAGCCACGCGTCGGGCGTACGGCTCGATGTCCTTGAGATGATCCGCCATCGCGTCCATCAGCACCAAGTCGATGCCTGCCTCGCCCAAGGGGTCGCTCAACAGGATATCGCGTACCGTTGCCGGCCCAAACGAACGACTCCCCGCCCCAATCACCGCAATCCGCGCACGATCCATTGGTCCCCCTCTCTCAGTCTCCTGCCATCACTCGCGGACAAGGGCCGCGTCAGGCCAACTGCGGCACCGCGAACCCTTCGCGGTACGGGCGCGTCAGCAGCGCATTCGCATCGTCGTCGCTGACGAAGCGTTCGGTCTTCGGGTCGAATTCGAGACCCCGTCCCACCCGGTACGCGATGTTGCCCAGATGACATAGCGCCGCGGCCACGTGGCCTTGCTCCACCGTCGCTGGCACGGCCGCCGGGTCGGCCTTCTTCACCGCCTCGATGAAGTGGCCCAAATGCGCCGCAGTCTCACCAACGCGGGCAGGTGGCTTCTCGTCCGGAATCTCCTTGCCGGCCGCGTCGTAGAACCGGCCATCGGCCATGTGGCCCCCCGAACCGTAGAACAGATTGCCCACGGTCACGCCAGCTTCGTTGTTGGTGAAACGCGCCCGCGACTCAATCTCCATCACCGCGCCGTCCGCGAAGGTGTGGGACACGAGTTGCGTGTTCGGCGTATCGCGGCAATCCTTCTCGTAGCCGTAGTTGCCGCCCGTACTGAACGTCTTGACCGGAAGCCCCTTGTCGAACAACCAGTTCGTCAAGTCCGTCAGATGCGGCCCGTTGTTCCCCACTTCGCCATTGCCGTAATGCCAGAACCAGTGCCAGTTGTAATGCACGTAATTCGTGCTGAACGGTTTGTCACGCGCCGGACCCTGCCACAGCGGCCAATCCAGCCATTCCCACGGTTCCTCGCTCATGGGACCGTTCACCGCCGGACGTTCCTTGAAGATGGGGCACCGTACCTTGTAGATGTCGCCGATGATGCCCGACTTCGCCCGTTCAATGGCCCGCTGCCAGTGCGGCGACGACCGCCGCTGCGTGCCGTGCTGAATCACGCGTCCGTACTTCTTTGCCGCGGCGATGAGTTGGCGTCCTTCCCACACGGTGTGGGAAATCGGCTTCTCCACATACACGTCCTTGCCCGCTTCCATGGCCCAGATGGCGCCCAACACGTGCCAATGGTTCGGCGTGCCCAAGGTGATGGCGTCCACGCCTTCATCGGCGACCAGGTCGCGAATGTCGCGATACGTGCGCGGCGCAACGCCCGTGGCCTTTTTCACCTCGGCCGCACGTCCTTCCAACACCTTCGCGTCCACGTCGCACAGCGCGACCACTTCCACGTCCGGCCGGTTGATGATGGCCTGGAGATGCGCCCAACCGCGCTGACGCAACCCCGCCGTGGCGACGCGCACACGGTCGTTCGCCCCGAACACGCGCCCCCGCGTCATCGTACCCGCGGCCAACACCGAAGCCGCCGCCGTTCCCAGAAAAGATCGCCGGTCCAAACGCATATCGGGCTCCTTCACGAAGGGTTGTTGAATCGTTCACGGGTCCATGCCGCTACGGCAGAGGCATGCCGCCGCGTAGTATCCCGGACACACCAGGGGATGTCAAAAAGGCGAGGGCTCTCCGCGGACCGACGCCTGAGAGAGCCGGACCCCTCACCCAACCCTCTCCCGTGGGGAGAGGGCCAAACCGGTAACCTTATTTACAAATTGGACCGGGGACGTTGTC
>JAAEQP010001557.1 GCA_024231375.1 bacterium
CAAGACTACGTGGACATGGAAATCATGGACTGGCTGGGAACGCAGGAGTTCAGCAACCTGGAGGCCATTGTTGATCCCTATTCGTACAGGAACCGGCTGGTCATGCCCAAGTACATCATGAATTCGACGGGGGACGAGTTCTTTCTTCCCGACTCTTCGCAGTTCTACTTCGATGGCCTGCAGGGCGAGAAGTACCTGCGGTACGTGCCGAACACGGATCACGGCCTGAACGACGCAGCCTGGAATGACGCCTTGGCGTTCTACTGGGCCGTGCTCAACGAGGTTGCGCGTCCGGAGTTCACGTGGACGAAAGGAGCGGACGGGTCGCTCCGGGTGGAGACGGCGGATACGCCTTCCGAGGTGCTCTTGTGGCAGGCCACGAATCCGGACGCGCGCGATTTTCGGTTGGAGGATGATGAAGGAAACCCGGGGCCATCGTGGACATCATCGGTCATGACCGATCAGGACAGCGGGGTGTATCTGGCTCAGGTGCCGGAACCGGCGCAAGGATGGACGGGGTTCATGGTCGAACTGACCTTTCCGAGCGGCGGCCCGGAACCGTTCAAGTTCACGACCGAGGTCAGCGTGGTACCGGACACGCTGCCCTTTGCGTCGAATCCGTAGCGCCCGCCTCACGAGAAAAGGGATAGAGGCGCCTCGCTTCGGCCAAGGGCGTTGCATCAGACCCTAGGGCTTCGGCTAGCAGATCCTCGGCAGGTCTTCGCCGTAAGGCATTTCGACGACGCGTTCGCCGCCGAAGCGGGTCTTGAGCAGGGCAGGCACAGAACGGCGTTCGGTGACGGCACCGATGATGGCGGCATCTTCGCCGCCGGAAACCCCTCTGAGAACCTCAAGGGCTTCGTCCGCCTGGTCGTCGGGAACAAAGGCAACGAGTTTGCCTTCGTTGGCCACGGTGAGCGGGTCGAGTCCAAGAATCTCGCAGGCGGCGCGGACTTGGGGCCGCACGGGGATGGCGGCTTCGTCGAGGCAGACGGTGACCTTGGAATCGCCGGCGAGTTCCACACAGCATGCGGCCAAGCCGCTCCGCGTGGGGTCGCGCATGACGCGCACCTCGATGGCCTTGTCGATGAGGGCTTTCACGAAGGGCCAGACGGGCGCGGAATCCGACACGACGGTCGTCTCGAAATCGATCCCTTCCCGCTCGCTCATGACCGCGACGCCGTGGTCGGCGATGCACCCGCTGATGAGGACCCGGTCGCCTTCCTGGAGAGCCTTGGGGTCCGAGTCGATGCGGCGCGCACCAATCCCGGCTGTGTTTATGAAGATTTGGTCGGCCTCACCCCGGGCGACCACTTTCGTATCGCCGGTGATGATTCGCACGCCGCAAGCCTTGGCGGCTTCGGCGGCAGAGGTCACGATGCGCTCCAGCAGAGCAATGTCGAGCCCTTCTTCGACGATAAGGCCCATAGACAGAGCCAGTGGTTCCGCGCCGGATACGGCCAGGTCGTTGACCGTGCCGTGTACGCTCAGGCTGCCGATATCACCGCCCCGGAAGAAGAGGGGTTTGACCACGAATGAGTCGGTGGTGAAGACAAGGCCCTCGGCACCGGGCACAGGGGCGGCGTCGGGCATGCCCTCGGTCGCGCCGCCCAGAGCGGGCACAATGCGTTCTTCGATGAGTTCCCGGGTGAGGACGCCCCCACCTCCGTGGGCCAGGACAATTCGTTCATCAGCCATACTTGTACCTCGCAGCGCAGGAACCCTCGGAGGAGACCATGCAGGGTCCCAGGGGGTTCCGAGGCGTGCATTTCTTTCCGAAGAAGGGACACTCCGGAGGGTGAATCAAACCTTTGAGCACCTCGCCGCAGCGGCAGCCTGGCAGGTGAATGGGATCGAGATCGGGCAGGTCGTAGCGGCAGGCGGCGTCGAAGGCGCGCAATTCGGAACGTAGCGTCAGGCCACTCCGGGGAATCACGCCGATGCCGCGCCAGTCCGCGTCGGATTCTTCGAAGGCGGTCATGAGCACTTCGCGGGCTTTGGCGTTGCCGCCGGGCTTGACGACGCGCGTGTACTGCACGAAGGAGCCAAGGGAACTGTCCGCGATGCATTCGAGCAACATGGCGATGCCTTCAAGCACGTCTTGCGGTTCGAAGCCGGTGGCCACGCAGGGCACGGAGTATTTCGCCACGAGGCCCTCGTAGGCTTCGGGGCCCAGGATCACGGACACATGGCCCGGCGTAAGGAATCCGGCGATGTTTGAGGCCCCGTCAAGGACGGCTTCCATGGCGGGCAGCACCAGCTTCTGCGAGGTGTATACGGAGAAGTTGGACAGGCCCCGGTCTCGGGCCTGAAGGACGGTCGATGCAATACC
>JAAEQP010001558.1 GCA_024231375.1 bacterium
AACCAGAACCAGATAATTCGGAGTGTCTCCGAAGAGACGCGTGGGCGACCGCACTGCGGAACTGCGCCCGAAGTTAGTTAATTACTCATTACTTTACACAAGTCCCGACGGCTCGTGGTTTCGAACGGTACCTAACTACGGCCATAGGCCCAACCTACTGTGCCAAACACTGCCGGCGTCGGTCCCTGACCGGTAGCAATCACACGACGCGCACGTCGCCTGCGAATCCACTGCGGGCGTCGGCCGTAGCCGGGAGCAATCACCCGACGAGCACGTCGGCTGCTAACATGACAGCTGGCATCGGTTTTGAAACCGGTAGAAATCACATCCCCGCGCTGTCCCCTGTGGTGAGCTGCATGGTGCCATCCCCGCGTCGTATTTGCTCGGTTCCATGACCTTGCGGTCATTCGGTTCCCGATACGACGCGTTGGGGGCCCCTGAGGGTCCACCGGGTGGCTGGGGTTTCCCACTCCGGCCCTGCGTTGGTGGTCGCTTCCCGGCACGTTTCCGCTTTGCCCCGCCGTGTCGTCCGAACGGGTCGGTGACTGACTCCGATTTTGGACACGGCTGTTTGGGGTTTGCCGGGCTGCTTCCACCCGCTGGTGCTTCGCGGGACTCCCCATGTACCATGCATCTCTGTGTACAAACACTGCGGGCATCGATCCATCGATCGGTATAAATCACGGGGCGTCGGCCATGCGTGGGCCGGAATGACAGGCATGTTGTTCGTGCCGATGTCCTCTGGACAGCGCGAGTGCTCTCCGTGGATGGTCGTTGGGCTCCTCCTCACACGTAACCCACGGGCGATGGCGGCGGATGCCGGAGGTACTGAACGTACCTTGCATGTCGGACTCGTTCACGTTCCCTGAGCCATGTGATCATCG
>JAAEQP010001559.1 GCA_024231375.1 bacterium
GACCTGGAGAACATGCCCTACTACCTGACCATGGCCAAACCCGGAAGTCCGCCGAATCAGCGCGGAGCGCGGGCACTCGAATTGCTGGGGGCCGATGATTCGGTCACCGCGGAAGAGGCAATCGCCTACGCAACGGACGTGCATCCGTACGGCGTGGACCGGTGGCTCGAAGTGCTTCGAGGTGCACACACCGCGGCGGGAGTACAACTCGGCCAGAACAGCCGCTACCGGGTGGGGATGCGAATCATGGAGGAATGGGACGCCCGACTCACGCGCGATTCCCAGGGGGCCTTGTGCTACTACTATTGGCGCAAGCAGATGGTGGAGGACTACGGCCGCGACGGAATGGGAGGCGTGGCCCGGCGCATCGACGATCCCATGGCGTCGCTGGGCGAGGAGCCGAAGCCTATCGAACTGACCGGCGTGGAATTGGGGTATGCAGCGGCGTCGTTCGCGCGGGCCATGGACAAGATGGAGGCCGATCTCGGCAACCTCAACGGGGTGTACGGCGACGTGTTCCGTGCCGGACGCGACGATACCTCCCACCCGGTCGGAGGTGGCGGGGACGGACATCTGGGCACGACGACGTTCCGCAACGTCAACTATCACGGCGAACGACCCGACCATACGCGGTGGGGCCGGTCGGGGCAGACGTCGACGCAGATCGTTGTGCTGAGCAAACCCATCCGCAGTTGGACCGCCCCCCCCATCGGCCAGAGCGACCGCCCCGATTCGCCCCACTACCTCGATCAGGCGGAGAACCTGTTCGGACCTCGGAAGATGAAACCCACGTGGTGGATGCCCGAGGATCTCGTGGGCCATATCGAATCGCGCACGGAGTTGGCGCCGCGGCTGTAGGGGTTGAGGCACTGCTGGTCGGAACCCGCGGGGGATCCCGAAGGAGACGTTCCGTATGACACCGAAGCAACGGGTACTGACCGCCATCAACCACGAACAGCCCGATCGGCCCCCGATTCAGGTGTATTTGACGCCCGAGATTCATGCCTTGCTGCGTGAACACTTCGGATCCGACGACATCGTTGGCGCGTTGGGCGTGGACTTCCGGGGCGTGGGCGCGCCCTTCGTTGGGACGCCGAGGCCGGTGCCGGAAGGGTGTGACTCGGTCGACGAGTGGGGAACGGGATACAAGTCGGTTGAGTACGCGACGGGCGCTTACCCGGAAGCCCACTACCTGCCGCTGGCCGAGTTGAAGACGGTCGCGGATGTGGAGGCGTACGACTGGCCGAACCCGGGCGACTACGACTACGGGGCCGTGGAGGTGAAGTGCGATGCTGTTTCGGGCTTCGCCGTGTGCCTGGGGGGCGCGGGGATACCCGACATCGTGAACGGGGTGAGCCGGGGCCGGGGTATGGAAACGGTGTTGATGGACATCATGATGGAAGACCCGGTAGGCGTGGCGGTCATCGACCATCGGTGCGATTTCTACTACGAAGTGTGCCGCAGGTCGCTTGAAGCGGCGAACGGCAAGATCGACATCCTGTGCTTGGGCGAAGACTGCGGCAACCAGGCCGGGCCTATGTTCCCCTTGGACGTGTTTGACCGGTTCTTCCGTCCTCGATTGCAGCGGTTCTACGATCTGGCGCACGAGTTTGGGTGCAAGGCCATGATGCACTCGTGCGGCAACACGCGGAAGCTGATGCCGCGCTTCGTGGAGATGGGGTTGGACGTGTTGGACGCCATGCAACCGGAACCGCCGGGGATGGATGCTGCCGAGATCAAGCAGGAGTTCGGCGACGACCTCACGTTCTGCGGCCTCATCAGCACACAGCAGACCCTGCCCTTCGGCACGGAAGAGGAATGCCGCGGCGAAGCCCGCCACCGGATTGACGCGATCGGAAGGGGGGGCGGCTACATCTTTTCACCGGCCCACTGCATTCAACCCGATACGCCGCTCGCGAATGTGCTCGCCATCTACGAAGAGGCGCTCGGGCTACCGCGCGGCGGACTCGGCCGCGCGGAATAGAAAACGGCGGCGCTTGGGAGCGCCGCCGTGTCTGTCAGTCTGTATTCTCGTCACCCGCCGAGGGATTCTTTGATTTTGTCCATCCACCGCCGGTGGAGCGGGTATTCCTTCTCGCCGGCGATTTCCTTGAGCCGCTGCATCAGTTCCCGCTGCTCCTTGGAGAGCTTTGTCGGGGTTTCCACGTGGACCTGGACGATCTGGTCGCCTTTGTGGTATCCGTGCAGATCGGGGATGCCCATGCCGCGCAATCGGAACGACTGCCCGGACTGGGTGCCCGCGGGAATCTTCAATTCCGCCTCGCGGTAGAGCGTAGGCACGCGAATCTTGTCGCCCAACGCCGCCTGCGGAAAACTGATGGGCACTTCACAGATGATGTTATTGCCTTCGCGCTCGAACAGTTCCTCAGGCTCGACTTCCACAAGGATATAGAGGTCGCCCCGTGGTCCGCCGCCCACACCCGGTTCACCCTCGCCGGAAAGCCGCAACCGGGAACCGGTATCCACGCCCGCGGGCAGGTCGATGGACAACTCGCGTTCCGTGCGTATCCGGGCCGCCCCGCTGCACCGTGTGCAGGGCCGCGTGATGACGCGGCCGTTGCCCCGGCATCGCGGACACGTCTGGGTAATGCTGAAGAACCCTTGGGCACGACGCACCTGCCCCGTGCCGCCACAATCGGGGCATGTGTCGGGCTGCGTGCCTGGAGCCGCACCCGTACCGTTACAGTCGCTGCAGATCTCTTGGCGCGAGAAGCGGATCTTCTTGGAGGTACCTGTGGCGGCCTCTTTGAGCGAGACACGAACCCGGTATTCCAGGTCGTTGCCCGGACGGCCGGCCGCGCGGCGCCGTCCTCCTCCGCCGCCACCGCCGCGCCCGAAGAGCACGTCGAAGAAGTCGTCGAAGGGGCCTTCAAAGCCGCCCGACCCGCCGAATCCGAATCCGCCGCCGTCGCTGCCGAACTGTTCGCCCATATGGCCGAACTGGTCGTAGCGGGACCGCTTGTCGGGATTCTTGAGGGTATCGTAGGCCTCGTTGATCTCCTTGAGCTTGTCCTCGGCAACCTTGTCGCCACCCGTCTTGTCAGGGTGGTACTTGTGCGCCAACTTCAGGTACGCGCGCCGAATCTCGTCGGCGCTGGCGTCCCGTGACACACCCAGAAGATCGTAGAAATCCTTGCGATCAGACATACACACCTACGGCCGAATCAGGCCATCCGCCCCACGGCATCAAACGTCTTCCTTCTCGTCTTCGTCCACCACCGTGAAGTCCGCATCCACGGTGTCATCGCCGGCCGGGGCCGCCTGTTCTTCGGCGCCGTCGTCACCGGCAGCGCCTTCCGCGGCCTGGGCCGCATCGCCTGCTTGCTGTTCCGCACCGGCGGCTTCGTACATGGCCTGAGCCAGGGCGTGGGACGATTCTTCGAGGCCCTTCATGGCCGCTTCGATGGCGCCCGAGTCTTCTCCCTCGAGCGCTTTCTTCAATTCGTCCACGGCCTTCTGGATCTTCTCTTTGTCCTCGTCGGAGATCTTGTCGCCGTGCTCGCTGAGCATCTTCTCGGTCTGATAGGCCAAGGAGTCGGCGGTGTTCCGCAGTTCGATGGTCTTCTTCTTCTCTTCGTCTTCGGCTGCGTGCGATTCGGCTTCATTCACCATCCGGTCAATGTCGTCCTCGGACAGGCCGCTCGACGACTCGATGCGAATCTTCTGCTCCTTGCCCGTGGCGAGATCCTTCGCCGAGACATGCACGATGCCATTGGCGTCGATGTCGAAGGAAACCTCAATCTGCGGCACGCCGCGCGCCGCGGGCGGGATGCCTACCAGGTCGAACCGGCCGAGTGACCGGTTGTGCGTCGCCAGTTCGCGTTCGCCCTGCAACACGTTGATGGTGACCGCCGTCTGGCTGTCGGCGGCCGTCGAGAAGATCTGGCGTTTGTTGACCGGAATGGTGGTGTTGCGTTCGATGAGCTTGGTGCAGATGCCGCCAAGAGTCTCGATACCGAGCGACAAAGGCGTGACGTCCAGCAACAGGACGTCCTTGACCTCGCCCGACAACACGCCAGCCTGAATGGCGGCGCCGATAGCCACCACTTCGTCGGGGTTCACGCCCCGGTGCGGCTCTTTGTTGAATATATTCTTTACGATCTCGCCGACGGCCGGCATGCGCGTCATGCCACCCACGAGAATCACTTCGCTGATGTCGGACGGGCTGAGCGATGCGTCTTCCAGCGCCCGGTGGCAGGGGTTCTTAGTCCGTTGCAGCAGGTCGTCGCAGAGCTGTTCGAGCTTGGCGCGCGTCAGCGTATAGTTGAGGTGCTTTGGGCCGCCCGTGTCCGCCGTGATGAACGGCAGGTTGATGTCGGTCTGCATGGTGCTCGACAACTCGCACTTGGCTTTCTCAGCGGCTTCTTTGAGCCGCTGGAGCGCCATGGCGTCCTTGCGCAGGTCGATGCCCTGCTCCTTGAGAAACTCGTCGGCAAGCCAATCAATCACGCGCTGGTCGAAGTCGTCACCGCCGAGATGGGTGTCGCCGTTGGTGCTCAACACTTCGAAGCTGTCGTCGCCGATGGCCAGAATGGAGATATCGAACGTGCCGCCACCAAGGTCGTACACGGCCACTTTCTCGTTCTTCTTGCTGTCCAGGCCGTAGGCGAGGGCGGCCGCGGTGGGCTCGTTGATGATACGGAGCACTTCCAGGCCCGCGATCTTGCCAGCGTCCTTGGTGGCCTGGCGTTGCGAATCGTTGAAGTAGGCCGGGACCGTGATGACGGCCTCGGACACGGTCTCGCCCAAATAGGTCTCGGCGGTCTCCTTCATCTTACGCAGGATCATGGCCGAGATTTCCGGGGGCCGGTGCGTGTTGCCCAGCACCTCGGCCTGGCAGTCGCCCGAACTGGACGTGCCGACGACATAGGGCACCAGCTTCTCTTCCGACGACACTTCTTCGTGGCGCCGTCCCATGAAGCGCTTGATGGAGAAGATGGTGTTCTTCGGATTGGTGATCGCCTGACGCTTGGCGACCGCGCCCACGAGGCGTTCGCCGTCTTTCGTAAACGCCACAACGGACGGGGTGGTCCGGCTACCTTCGGCGTTCGCGATGACCTGCGGTTCGCCGGCCTCCATTACCGCGACACACGAATTCGTCGTTCCCAAGTCGATGCCGATTACCTTACCCATTGTTCATGAACCTCCATAACCCGTCACAGGTCAACCAGCGTTGAATCTTCATCTGACTCCGCGCCCTCCGGGGCGGCGGACGTACTATCGCCCGGTTCCTCGGCAGCGTCGCCGCCGGGTGTATCCTCGGGCGTCTCTTCAGGACCCGCACTGACAACCACACGCGACGGTCGCAGAATGGTGTCTCCCATGCGGTACCCTTTTTGAAACTCTTCTACGACGGAATCGGCGGGAACATCC
>JAAEQP010001560.1 GCA_024231375.1 bacterium
ATCTGATCGCGTTGGAGAAGAAGGGGTTCATTGAGCGCTCCTCCAAAGCCCGATCGATTCATGTGACCGAGAAGGCCACGGTAGACCTCTACCAGAGCGAGGTGGGGACGCTGCCGCTGGTGGGGCGCATCGCGGCTGGGCATCCGGTGCTCGCCGAGGAGAACATCGAGGAGCGCGTCCCGGTGACGGCGTCGCAGGCGAAGACGGGGGCCTTCTGCTTGCGGGTCCACGGCGACAGCATGATCGAAGACGGCATCCTGGAAGGCGACGTCATTGTGGTGGACCCGTCGCGCCGCCCGTCCAAGGGCGAGGTGGTCGTCGCGTTGGTGGATGACGAGGCGACGGTGAAGCACTACCACCCCCATGGCGAGATGGTCGAACTGCGGCCCGCGAATGCCGCCATGCAGCCCATCCTCGTCCCCGCCCGCTCGGTCAAAATCCAGGGAGTCGTGGTGGCCCTGCAACGGACGTTGCGATAGCTGCGCAGCCGGGCGGGGAATGGGAGTGGATCTGGTATTCAGAGACGCGCGGGAAACGGATGCCTCTCGTCTGGCAGCGATCTGTCTCTGCGCTGATGGCGACACGTTTGAGTTCCTCCTCCACGGACTCGGTTCAAACGACGATGTGAAAGACACGATGGCGGCCCTGTGCCGGACCGACGCCACCGTGTATTCGTTCAGGCATTTCACGCTCGCCGTGGAGGGCGAATGTGTCCTGGGC
>JAAEQP010001561.1 GCA_024231375.1 bacterium
CATGAGATTTCCGGTCGGGGGATACTAATACAGGACAAACGCATGCGCCTTCTAGCAGGTTTTCCATCCACTCCTCTGCAGGCAATGTGGGAAGACATCATAGAGCAGTTAACCAGCCCTGCCAGTTTGCCAGAATCGCTTCGAAACCGAGATGAGGCCGGAAAACAAGGCCTGATCCTGCACCAATACGTCCCAGGCGGGCTGGCCCGAATCATCACACCCATCACGGTGGACGAGGTAGCTCGAGGCTATCTCTCGGTGATTGGTACGGATGAGGAATTGGACGAACTCGGTGACGAAGGATTCGTCATCCGGTGCCGGGGCAAGAAACTGTACATCCTGGGCGGGAGCCGCCGCGGCGCACTGTACGGCGTGTTTGGGTTCCTTGAGAGTCTTGGAGTCCGCTGGTATACGCCGTCCTTCAGCGTCATACCGACCCGCACCGACATCGCGCTTCCCGAGACGGACACGCGCCTGGTTCCGAAGTGCTTCTACCGCGACCAACTGTGGAACAACGGCAACGACGAGGCGTGGCGTGCGCGGATGCGGTTGAACGGCGAGTACAGCTACTTGCCCAAGAGTTGGGGCGGTTCAACGAAGACGAAGAACGGATGCCATTCGTATCACGTCCTTGTGCCACCGGGCCTGTTCAAGGAGCACCCGGACTGGTTCGCCCTGAAGGAAGACGGGAAACGGTCCGCGGGAACCGTGAAGCATGTGCCGCTATGCACCACGAATCCCGAGGCGCGTGCGCATATTGTGAAGACGGTTCGCGCACAGTTGGAAGCAGACCCCACCATCGACCATTACTGGGTGAGCCAGGACGACGCCGGACACTCGCTGTGCTTCTGCGAAAGGTGTACGGCCGAACGCAACCGGCACGGCGGCCCAGACCGGTGGGCGGCCAACACGATTTCGCTTGCCAACCACGTGGCGCGTGCCATCAAGGCCGGTTTTCCCAAGGTGTGGATCAAGACCCTTGCCTATTCATATTCGGTGGACGCGCCGGACGCTCTCCCCGTCGAGGACAACGTGCTGGTGGTGCTGTGTGGGCCGCCTTGTGTGTTTCATCCAATGGACCAATGCGAGGAAAACGCGCCGTTCTTCGAGAATCTGAAGAAATGGTCGGCCATCTGCAACGGCATTCAGACCTACTTCTATGGCGGCCCGAACTATGGATACCTTTGGCCCTACCCGAGTTGGTTCGCCATGTGTACCGACTATCCCATTGCCTATGCGAACGGTGTGCGTGCGGTCTATCGTCAA
>JAAEQP010001562.1 GCA_024231375.1 bacterium
GCCTTCTTCAGGGCCGCGATATGCTTCTTGCTGTCGCTCGTGACGACGTAGAGCGGTTTGAACCCGTTCTCCGTGTCCACGCCCATCTTGGCCCACTTCTGGCCCTTGTGGCTGGTGGGCACCTCATCGGCCGAACTCGGCAAATCCCGCACATGGCCATAACTCGCCAGCACGGTGTAGTCCTTGCCAAGAAACCGTCCAATGGTCTTCGCCTTCGCGGGAGACTCTACAATCACCAACTTCATAGGCTTGTTCTCTCAAGATTCTTCGTGATTCGGTGTCAGTATACTTGAAGCGCCGCTGCCTGCCCAATCCTGCTTCATAGGAGCCCGCAAGCAATGCCCCAGCACGCAAGCCCCCGCGCGACTGGGAACCGTACAGGATTTGGATGCCGTCTGTAAAGTCCCTTGCCCAATTCGCGCCCACGGCGGGGCTGGCCCGCCATTCCGGCCCGGTTGGCCCGGACAGATGACCGACTGTCATTCCGCGACACACGGAACACACAAATCGCCGGAATCTAGGAGTTTACGCATTCTATTGCGCCCTTGCCCGGCTCATGATAGGATCAAGAATCGATAAGGGCTGCTCACGGACGTGGCGAGAGGGAGCGTATTCATTGAAGGGCGACTCGGGCTTGGGCCGGTCACCTGAGGGCAGGACGTGAGCCACGAGGCATGCGCCATCATAGTGCGCACGCCACGGGAGAACCGCAATGTCTCGCTCCGCAGCCCGCATCCTGGCTGGCGTGTTCGCCTTGGCCCTCTTTGCCCCGCCCGCCTCCGCCGAACTGACCTACCAGTTCGAACGAATGTGGCCCACGCTCCAACAGCCGTGGTATTTCTCGGAACCGGTCGCGGTGGCTGTGAGTGACGAAGGGTTGCTGTACATCTCGGACGCGGAACGGCTGGAACTGAAGGTGTTCACCTTGGACGGGCGCTTTCTTCGCACCATCGTGGAGCATGACGATTTCTTCCCTTCCAGCTTTTTCGACGTCGATTTCGACCAAGATGGAAATCTCTACGCTGTCGCCGGTCATATGGTGGTGAAACTGTCGCCAGATGGCGAGGAACTGCTGCGATGGGGCGAGCAAGGAACAGGGCCCGGCCAGTTCGATTTCGATTATCGGTACGCGGGCGTGTGTGTCGGGGCCGACGGAAGCATCTACGTCGCGGACAGCGACAACCACCGGATCCAGAAATTCACGCCTGATGGCACGTATCTCTTGGAATGGGGTTCCTTCGGAACGGAAGCGGGGCAGTTCGACCTGCCCTCCGACATCGCTTTCAGTCCCGGGGGCCTGCTCTATGTCACCGATTACGGTAACGGCCGTGTTCAGAAGTTCACATCCGAGGGAGATTTCGTGTCCGAACTCCCGAGGGGCATGGCCTCCCCGACCGCGCTAGCGGTCGACTTGAGTGGGCGCCTTTTTGTGGTGCGCAACAATAGGGTCTACTGCTTTTCCGTGGAAGACGAGTTCCTCTACAGCTTTGACTCTTGGTTCGATGGGGTTGGTTACCTGTACAACTTTGCGCGGATCGCCGCTCTTCCAGGCGACGTGCTCTGCATTACTTGCCATCAACCTCCCGCTGTTCTGCAGGTGTCGTATGACGGCAACCTTCTGAATATGTGGCGGAGCAACGGTGATTCGCCGGGGCACTTCAGGAGGCCTCACGGGATGGCGGTAGGCGACGGCTTGGTCTACGTCGGTGACAAGATCAACGGGCGCATTCAGGTCTTCACAGTAATCGGTGCGCCTGTAACGGAATGGCAGGCGTACGCCCCCTGCCAACTTGCGCTGGATCCTGGAACGGCGCTTTACGAACTCGATAGCAACAGCCGCCTCCACAAGTGGACGCTGGATGGACAGGAAGTCTGGGGCGATGTTCCGACCTATGGATCTGTCGACATCGCTGTCGGCTCTGACGGCACCATCTACGCCTGCAACAACAGCTATGACTTTGACCATGTGCGAATGTACTCAAGCAACGGCGTGTTCTTGGGAAGTTGGGGAGAATACGGCAATTCCGAAGGGCAACTCAATCACAATCGTTCGCTTGTCGTTCATCCATCCGGAGATCTTCTGCTGGTCAATCAAGGGCGGGTATCGCGGTTCCACACGGACGGTACCTTCGTAAGCGAGTGGCCCAACGAATTCCCGAGTGACACCGTAGATGTGTTTGATATTGCCCTGGACTCACTGGGCCACCTCTATGCTACCCACAAGGCAAGCGGCACCGATCAGATCCTGGTGTACAACATGGACGGTGACCTCTTGACCCAATTTGGCGAGCGTGGCATGTCGCCCGGGCAGTTCTTCTTCGAACAGGTGCCATATGATGGCGGCAACGCCTTGGCATTCGACGAGGATGGCAACATATATGTGGCGGACCCTCTGAACAACCGCGTCCAGAAGTTCCGGGCGGTTGACGTGACGGAGAACAGCAAGGCCATCGTGGTGGCGGGGGGAGGCGCGTTCATTGGTAATGCGCTGTGGACCGCGACGGAATCGTGCGCGAACTTCGCGTACCGTTCGCTGACCTATCAAGGGTTCACGAAAGAAACCATCTACTACTTGTCCTCGGACACGGACCTGGACCTGGATAGCAACGGTGTGGCGGATGACGTGGACGGAGACGCCACCAACGCGAACCTGCAGTACGCCTTGGAGACGTGGGCAGGCGCGCTGCACAACGGTCTGCCAACGGGCGATGTGGTGGTGTACCTGGTGGACCACGGCGGGCCGGGCACATTTCGCATGAGCGGGACGGAGACGCTGGCGTCCACACAATTCGCGGCGTGGCTGGACACCCTACAGGCCGCCGTATCCGGTACAGTGACGGTGGTGTACGACGCGTGCGAATCGGGCACGTTTGTGGCAAATTGCGCCGCGTCGACAGGCTACGAGGACAAACGCATCGTCATCTCGAGCACGTCGCCGGGCGAGTCGGCATATTTCGTCGCCCAGGGCACGGTATCGTTCTCGAACTATTTCTGGACCCAGATCTTCAATGGCGTGGCCGTAGGCGACGCCTTCGATCTTGCGGCGCAGGCATTGTCGCAGACGTACGACTACCAGACCCCTCTTCTCGAGGACAACGGCAACGCGGTGGGCAACGACGCGGGCGACGGCGTCCTCGCTGCCGCGACGTACATCGGCAACGGGATCCAACAGTTCTGGGAAGGCCCGGAGATTGCGGCCGTGGTCGGCGACCAGACCATCAATGGTACGAGCACGGCCTCGTTGTGGGCCGACCCGGTGACGGACGAGGACGGGGTGGCCCGCGTGTGGGCGGTGATTCGGCCCCCGGACTACGAGCAGGAGTCGTCGTCGAATCCGGTGACGGGCTTGCCGTCCATCGACCTGCAGCCGGCGGGCGGCGATCGGTTCGAAGCGGACTACGACGCCTTCACCACACCGGGCACGTACACGGTGCTCATCTATGCCAGCGACCGGGTAGGCAACACGTCGGTGCCGGTGCTTACGTCGGTGACGGTTGTCAATCCATTGAAGCGCAGGGCGGTGCTGGTGGCGGGGGGGATCACGGCGGACGTGGATTGGCCCTCCTATGAACGGGCTGCGATGAACGCCTACTACGCGCTACGGTTCCAGGGCTATGACGAGGACGACGTCTACTTCATGTGCCCGATGGGCCTGGCGGGTGTGGACGCGGCGCCATCCACTACGAATATCCAATGGGCTTTGAGCCTCGCGCAGAACACCGTGACCCAGGACATGGTGCTGTACATGGTGGGCCCGGGCAGCGCGTCGGGATTCTCGGTGAACGGAACCGAGGTGCTGGACGCGCCGACCTTGGACGGTTGGCTGGATGCGCTGCAGGTCACGATTCCCGGGAAAGTGACGGTGGTGTACGACGGAGACCAGTCCGGCGCGTTCCTGCCGGACCTGACCGCGCCGACGGGGTACGAGGACCAGCGCATTGTGATTGCGAGCGCAAGCGCGACGCAGCAAGCAAGCTTCCTCAAGTCCGGCACAATCTCGTTCAGCAAGTTCTTCTGGGTCCGCGTGCTGAACGGCGCGGACACCTTCGAAGGCTGGAGCTACGCGCGGGCCGCCATGCGGTTCGCGGGCTATGGCCAGACGGCCGTCCTCGACGACACGGGCGACGGCTTGACCGACCCCGTGTACGACGGCGTTGTCTCGCGCGACCACTACATCGGCACCGGCATCCTGCTGGCGGGGGATGACCCGCTCATCGGATCTATCGTGCCCGCGCAAGACCTCACGGGCACCGGCGCAGCGACGTTGTGGGTGGAAGACGTGACCACGACGGGTGTGATTGATCGGGTCTGGGCTGTGCTTGCCTTGCCGGACGGCGATGTGACGACCATCGAATTGCTCGACGTAGGCGGCGGCCGGTACGAAGCTGCGTGGAGTGGGTTCACCGTCTATGGCACCTACGGCGTGGCCGCGTTCGCCACGGATATGGAAGGCAACGTGTCCGCACCGGCCGAGACCGAGGTGCGGCGGCTGGACGGTCCGGACGCCTACGAGGACGATGACACGGCGGTGGCCGCGACATGGATCGGGCTTGTGTATGCGGGCGGCACGGTGCAGACCCACAATTTCCATGATGCAGGCGACGCGGACTGGGTGGCATTCGATTCGACGGCAGGCACGACCGTCACGATAGAGACGTTGAATTGCGGGTCGAACTGCAACACATTGGCTCAGTTGTACCGCGCGGACGGCACGTCGCTGATTGACGAAGACGCGTGGGGGTTGGGCGAATACAGCTCGTACATCGCGTGGACCGTGGACACGGACGGCCGGTACCTGGTGCGCGTGAGTCACATCCTGGGCACCGAGTATGGCGCGAACACCAACTACGACCTGCGCATGTGGCAGGAGACGGGTCCGTGCGGCGTGGTGCCGACGTTGACGGTGACCGTGCGCAGCACCATGGGCGCAGTGGCGTTGGCGGGTGTGCCGGTAAAGGTGACGGTGTTCGGCGGGTTGCCGACGCCGGCCGTGTACACCAATTCGCTGGGCCAAGCCTTGTTCCCGGGCATCGCGAGTTACGCGACGTACAACGTAGCCATCACCGACGGCGACTACGTGCCGTACACACAGCCCGTGTACGTGCCCTGCGCGCCGTACACCGCGCACGCCGTGCAATTGACGCCGCTGGTGACGCCGCCGGTGTTGCAAGTGACGTCGTCGCGGAACGTGGGTGCGCCAACCGGCGCGGCTACCTTCGACGTGGCAAACACGGGCGCGGACACCTTGAACTGGTCCGCAAGTGTGCAAGGCGGCGCCACCAGTTGGTTGACCATCGACTCCGGCGGGTCGGGCACGGATACGGGCAGCATCGACGTGACGTACGGTTCCAACATGGTGTCCACCTCACGCAACGGCTACATCCTCGTGACTGCAACCGACAGCGGTGGCGGGGCCGCGGTGGGGAGCCCGGTGGAAGTACAAGTGCACCAGTCCGGCGACACCGAAGCACCGACGGTTACGGTCCTCGGAGCGAATCCTGTGTACGTGAATCTCGGGGGGACCTTTACGGACGCAGGTGCCGCGGCCGCGGATATCGTCTGCGGCGACCTGACCGGGTCAGTCAGTGCGGTGAGCACCGTGAACACCGCTGCCGTCGGCACTTGGGCCGTCAGCTACACTGCCACCGATACAGCCGGAAACGTTGGGAACGCCACAAGGACGGTCCATGTTGTGGATGCAACGCCACCCGTGTTGACAGTAGTGGGTCCCAATCCGACCCCGTCTGAACGATACTCGGCATACGTGGACGCTGGCTGCACCGCCACGGACAATTGGGACGGGGATATCTCCGCGAGTGTCCAGATGTCGGGTACCGTGGACACGGGAACCCTCGGCAGCTACGTACTGACCTATACGGTCAACGACGCGGCCGGCAATCCGGCCACTCCCGTTACGCGAACGGTGAACGTGGTCGCCACCACCCCTGAGACGGACACCGTCGGACCGGCGGGCGGAGCTGTGAGTCGTGATGGAATCATCGTGACGATCCTTCCTGGAGCGCTCACGGCTCCCACACTGATCGGCGTGGACCGTGCGGCCCACGGCAATCCCGTGCTACCACCGGATGTGCTGGGTCTGGTCGAGGGCACCAGTTTCGATGTCGAGCCAGACGGCCTGACCGCGGACGGCGACGGCACGCTGGCAGACGTCACCATCTTCTATCGGGACGCGGACCAGGACGGCATCGTTGACGATACGAACTGTGATGAGCGGCGGTTGGTGGTTGTGCGAGTCGAGGAGGCCACGGGCGACGAGGTCATCTTGACGGGCGACATCGACACCGAAGCCAACACCATCACGGTCGGGACTGAGAGCTTCAGCATCTTCGTGATTGGCCAAGGTGATGAAAGCTATGGCTTGCCGGTTGCCTGGTGGGCCGGGTGCCTTGCACTGCTCTCTGTCAGTGGAGTCGTTTTGATACGGATGCGTCGACGCCACCGCCTCCTCGACAGACCGTAGCCTGAACGGCTAGACTTGGGCCTCGTCCCAACCGGAAAGGGGGCCCTCGTGGTGGAACGGATTCTGGTGGTCGCGTTCACGGTAACTGCCGTGTGCTGCATGTCTTGGTGTCATGCCGCGGATTTGACGGATGCCGACCTGGCCAAGGGCACCCTGCCAGCCGTGGGCGACACGGTCATGTTGACGGATTTCGCGTCATGCTTTCCCCATTCAGCGATAACCACGGCGAGTGAAAAGGGGAAATGGTGGCTGCGGCCGTACACCGTGAATGGCGAAGCTGGCGCCATGCTCTGCGTGGAGGAGCGGGATCAGGAGAATCCCGCGACGTGCATCGCCCCCGTCCTCACCTATCCCATCGACCTTGAGGGGGTCTACGACATCTCGGTCGGTACGTACCGCCCCGTCTACGGTGGCGGCATCGACATCAAGCTCACCCGCGACAAGTTCTACTATACCGTCACACCCCGCGAGGATGGGGTCAAGGGATGGCCTCCTGCCGAGGAGAAGGTGGGGCGGTTGATCGAGTGTTTTTACACGACCGCCGACCTCACCGGGCAGGGCATCCATCTCCGCCTACCCTACGGCACCTACGACAGCTACTGGTGGGGCATGTGCAACGCCCATGTGGCCTATATCAAGCTGGTCCGGCGCGATCCGGAGGATGTGGCCCGGGAATCGGCAGAGCGCCGCGCCCTCCCGCGCAAGGGCGTGATCGTCGACCGCGACGGGTTCAGTTGGGTCTGGCAACGGGGCGTGCCCGATGTCGATTGCATTCTCCAGCAGGTCGAGTACTTCCAATTCGACAACGTGCAAGCCTTCAACTGGTGCATCGGTGGGTCGTTGGGCACCAACTTCCCGCATCCCATGACGACGGGCCGCATCGGAACCGGTGCACGCCTCGGCGACAAACGCGCCCACAAGGTGTTCAAGGATTTCGAGGACCGCGGCATCGATATCCTGCACCTGCTGGTCGACCGCTGCCACGAACTGGGCATCAAGTTCTACGCCTCCCATCGGGCAAACGTCCATTATCACAAGAACAACGTGTGGGACGAGCATCCGGAGTGGCAGCTTGAGAGCAGACGCGGTCTCAACTACGCCAATCCCGAAGCCAGGGGGTTCTACCGCGATTATCTCCTGTACGTTGCCGAGAATTACGATATCGACGGACTAACCATCGATTTCAGTCGGCATCGCCAGCACTTCAATCCGGGTCAGGAGAATCAGTTCGAGCACATGAACACGTACCTGCGAGAACTGCGCGCCGGATTGGACCGGATTGGCGCCGAACGCGGGAAGCATCTCGTGCTCAACGCGTCGTTCACGTGTGGAACCTGGTACGATGGCCAGACCGCAGCCGCCCAGGGGTTGGACGTCGAGACTTGGGTTCAGGAGGGTTTCGTTGGCTGTATCATGCCTGAAGGTCGCGCAGTGCGTCAATATATTGACCTTTGCAAAGGCAAAAAGACGCTTTGCTATCCAAGAAAGTGCGCCAGCATGGACTTCGACGGGACCGCAATGCAGTCCAATACACATGACCCCACACCCGAGGAAGACAAGCAGGATCAACCACTTCTGGCGCATATGACTCCCTTGGAAATCGCTGAAGGCGTGCTGAATTGGTACGATTCGGGGGCAGACGGCGTGTTTCTCTTCAACTACGAATCTTTCGTGACGTTGAGAAATCTGCCTTACGCGTCTCTTGTGCGGGGCGAGGTCCAGTCTGGACACCCCTTCGGCTGGCGTGTCGTGGGCAAGGTGGAATGGAACGAAGCTGCGGCGGGGGACGTCTGAAACCACCTGAGAGACGGAGCGAAAGAGCGGGACTGACCCCAGCGAGCGTAGCGAGACGGGTCTGTCCC
>JAAEQP010001563.1 GCA_024231375.1 bacterium
AAGCTCGTAGTTCTCTTCCGAGCTGCGGACCAGCAACGAGCTCGACCGTGAGTGGGCCGTCACTTCTACGGTGTCCTTGACCCGGTCGGGGCGCTTCTCGAAGAGAGGTTTCAACTGCGCGGCCACATCGTCCGAACTGGCGTATTTCACAGGGATGATGCGTAGTGTCAACTCGTCCGGGCGATCGCCGTCCAGCTGCTCTACTAGCGGGCGGGCCGCTGCCAGGATCTCTTTGGGCGCAACCACCACGAGCCAGTTCGCCTCCTTGTAGGCGACCACTTGCAGGTCGCCGCCACCGCCGCCGGGTCTTCCAGGGGACGGCGGCTGTCCGGGCTGGGGCGGTTTGGAACTGCCTCCGCCGGGCTTCTCCATCATGGCCGACAGCACGGACTGCAGAATGGGCGCAATGGCCTCTGCGCTGGCGTGTTTCAGGGGGATGATGTCGACCTGGGTTTGCTCGGTGTCGAGCACGTCCACCTGGGTGACAATGGCCTGGATGCTGGCCACGCGTGTGGCCGTGTCGGTGATGATGAGTTGCTTCGACGCGGGGTGAGCCATGATCGACCCTGTCTTGCTGAGAAGGGGCTTGACGAGCGCTTCGATCTCGCTAACATCCGCAAAGCGGACCGGAATCACCGTCTTCACGATACCCGCGGTCGCGTCTCCGACAGCCGTCGGCTGCAACTCGATGACGACTTCCGACAACATCTCCATTGGTACGAGCCGGATGGTGTCTGCCGTTTCCACGACCGCCACCTTTTCGAGCAGAAGGGACTCCACGATCAGCTTGAAGGCCTTTTCCTTGCTGACCTCCTTGGCGCTGAAGACCGTGATCTGGGCGTTCACATCCTTGTGCTTCACAACGAACTTGCCCGTGATCTCAGTGAGAAACTTGATGATTTGGTCGATATTGACCTTATTCAGGTTGATGGCGACGGTGGTCTTCTCTTCTTCCTCGGAGTCACCCTCCTTCTTCTCACCATCCTTCGTTGCGTCCTCGCCATCGACCTTTTCCGACACTCCTTCTCTTGGGCGCTCGGGCACATCTATCGCGCTGGACGCAGACTGGGCCATCGCAATCGCAGGCGCCAGTACCAGCACAAGCACCATGAGCAACTCCACGCGGAGACTACGACGCATCATGCACAAGAATCTCACCATTCCCGTCCCTTCCCTATTCCCACGCGGCACGTTGATGCTCGTGGATTGCGTGCCTTTGGGCAAATCCATTGCTCGACGGGGGTTCCCATCGTTCCGTGATACTGAATTCATGAACAAGATCCCCCGTTTACTTCGGTTTGAAGTCAGGAAACACCTTCAATGTCTTCTTATTGCCGTCTTTTTCGACAACAACGGAGTCGGCGTTGACTTCGACTACTTTCTCTCCCGTGGGCGCAGTCCCGCCCACCGGCACTGGCTTGGCCTTGCTCGGGTCGGGGCCGAGCAGAGCTTCATTGCCGATGATGCCAAACAGCTTCATGCCGGGAGGCTGAGGCGGTCCCTTGCCGAAGATGCCCTTCTTGACGAGAGGCTCAAAGTCTTCCACGGCTTGGCCCGAGTCGCGCTCGGGCGGTGCTGCGCCCGCCTTCTTGGCCGATGCCGCGAGGCCGCGGGCGCCAAACATGGTGCCCGCGTAGCGGAGTCCCTGAAGGACGACCAGCGCGGCAAGCACCACCAGGACCAAGGTCAGCCAGCGTTCGGGCCCCCATCGGCGCGCTCTGGTTATCAGGGCCTGGAGTTGCGCGCTCATGACAGGCCTCCCTTCTCGATGGCTTCATACGCCAGAACGTCCAGTGTGGCGTCCACCTTGTCTTCCTTCTTGATGTCGCGCCGAAGCTGGAACTGCTCGACCCGCACGAAACGCTCGCCCTTCTCCAACGCGTGAAGCAGAGCGATCACGTTCTTGATGTTGCCCTCCAGGCTGACCTGCATGGCCACCGGACGGAAGTGTTTGCCCTTCTTCCCGCCGACACTCCGGTGCCGCGGCGTAATTCGCGTGATCTTCACACCCGCCTTGCCCGCGGCCTGTTGCACGTGCGTGGCAACCGAGACGCCGGCCGGTTCAGGAGGCTTCTCCTCCTTCTTGGGGGCATCACCCTTCTCCGGCTTCGGGGGCGTGCCGGGTTTTTCAGGCGATGCGCCGCCCTTCGGAGGGGCTCCGTCTCCGGGCCCACCCTTGGCTTCGGACGTGGGTGGCTTTGGCCCGTCCGGCTTGTCTCCGTGCGCACCCTCGGCTTCAGACTCGGGCGGTTTGGGACCAACCGGTGTGCCGTCCGGCTTCGGGGCTTCTTCGCCCGGTCCGGGCTTCTCCGGAGAGGGACTGCCGGGCTCATCCGGGGTCCCCTCCTTCGGGGGCTTCGCGTCCGGCGCGCCCTTGTCCTCGGATTCGGGCGCCTTCGTCGGCTCAGGCTTGCCGGGCTTGGGCGGACCGTCGGCGGGCTTCCCGCCACCGTCGTCCTTCTTCTCCTCCTCGACGGGCGGAGGCTTCTCCAGGTAGCCCATTCTCCGGATCAGCACGTCGCGGCGGGTACGTAGCGAATCCTGCTTGGCGACGCGGTCACGCAACTGGTCCATGTGGTCGATCTTCGGGCCAAGACGATCACCCATCTCCGACCACGTGCGCGTGATGGGAAGGATCACATATCCCAGCACCAGAATGGCGGCGGCCGCGATTCCACCGATCATGGCTACGCGTCTGTCTCGAGGTGCGAGCTTCATTGTCCTGACCCTCCCGATCCAAGCCGAACCTCACAGGTGATGCTGAAGGTGAACCCCTCCTTGTCCTTGTTCGCGCCAAGGAACTTGGGATTCAGCAGTCGGTCGGATGCGGCGATTCCCTGCAAGGCCTTCTGCGAGGCCGATTCGGCTTTCTTGGTCATGCCCGACATGGTGACCTTGTTCTTCGAGTCGATGGTGAGACTCGATATCTTCACATCGGGAGGCAGTGCTTCGGACAGCGCCAGAAACGCGTCGAGCACGGACCGTCCCCGCCGGTCCTCGTATTTCAGTACATCGACTTCTTCCTGGAGCCGGTCCAGATTCGTCAGATACGGACGGCTCTCGTCGATGGCGCTTTCCACGGCCTGCAACCGGGCTGCGCGAACGGCGAAGAGAGCTGCAACGAGCACCACGGCAAGCACCACGTTGGCCGCCACGAGCGTGTTCATCGGGGTGCGGATCGCGGCGGTGGCGGCGCGGCGCTTCCCGGCACGGAGTGGGGGGGCCGCGGTGGCCTGTCCGGCGGCGCGGCGGTGCAGGGCCAGAAGTGCCCCCGTACACGCCGCATACTCACACATCAGGCTGCCCTCGACCACGGCTCCGTCCGCAACCGCCACATGCTCTTCCCAGGGCACTTCGGCGACCTGCACGTCGAACTGCCCACGTAGCCGATCCATTAACAGAGGCACGGCCCTCTCGCAGCCGGTGACGAAAATGCGCTCCGGCATGGCGCCATTGGCGCGGAATGCATAGTCGTAGATGGACTGGTGCATCTCGTTGGCGAGTTGGTCCAATTCGGTAAGGGACGGATCGTCCGCATCGGCGATCATCGTCGTCAAGCGGCGCGTGTAGCGGAGGGCGCCGCCGTGGACGACGGCGAGATCGGCGCCTTCACGGCCGACACACGCAATGGCGGCGGATTCACCGGACGGCGTACACGACACCGCCAGTTCCGCCAACCCCGCGGGCGCAAACTCGACGGTGCCGCTACGCAATCCGCTGGCGCGCAGTACCGACTCGTCGCGCTCCACATCTTCGGAAGCCGTCGCTACAACCAGGACATTGCCGTCGGCGTTGTGCCCGGCCCGGCGTTCACAAACCCACACCGCCTCCTCGACGGGGTAGGGGAGTTCCGTTTCGAGACGGAGCGCCACCATCTGGCGGATCTGGTCGTCGGGCGCTTCCACCATCTCCACGAACCGGCACACCGACCGCGCGGATGAAGACACGAGCGCCACATCATTCGAATGGGAGGCGCCGTTGAGTTGGATGCGGCCCGGCGCACTTCCCGATCCCCCGGTCTTGAGGATGCGTGCCGAGGAGACCGTGGGGCGGTCGCCGCCCACCTGGCCCTCGACAAGGCGCCAGGACCCCGGCTCGTAATGCTCTAGGACCGCCACGTGGCGCGGGCCGGTGGGCGCGCGCCCTCCGCCGTGCATGTGCCCGGCCATGGATCGTCCTTTCGTCAACAGAGTGCTAATTACCGACACGTTCTGTGCCTCCACCTCGTCCTGATTTCCATCGATTACTCCAAGTCGCGCCAGCGGGCGATACGAACCGTCTCCTCCGTGCGGTCAATCACGGCATAGACCCCGCGGCACATGAGGGTGTTGTTGAGCACCCCGAATGAACGCACGGCGAAAACGTCGGAACGCACCGTCACGTGAGGACATACTTTCTTGAAAATGTCGTCCGTGATTCCTTGTACGTCGAGCAGGTCCGCGACACTCGCGAAAGGCTCATCACGCGTGCCGCGCTCCTGAAGAAGGGTCGTGGCGTGCGTTTCGTCCATACCGGGAAGGGCCGCCAGCACTTCGTAGGGCGCCGTATTGATGTTCACCAACCCCGTCGACACCTCGTCTTCGCTCGCCGTGACATAGCCCGCAATCGCCTTCACACGCTCCGCGTCGAAGGCCTTCTTCCCGGTGCCCTTCGTCTGTACCTGCTGGTCCCCGCCGTTCTGGGGCTTCTCCTCTTCCTTCTCGGACCCTTTCTCGTCGTCCTTGGGCTCCTTGGAGTCCTTCTTCTGGCTCTGCTCGTCCTCACCCTGGTCTTTCTGGTCCTTCTCAGCCTGGTCCTTCGCCTGCTGTTGCTGTTGTTGCTGCGCGTTCGGTTCGGTCTGCTCCTGCTGCTGATTCTGATCGTTCTGCCCGTCTTGCTTCACGCGCTCAACAAGCTCGACGTCGAGGAGGTCGGCAATGGATTCGAACTTCCCGCTCTTCCGGTGAGCAACGATGGAATCCGCCTCCTGTTGGGTCAGGCCTTGTACGCTCTGCGTCAGTTCGTCCACGGACGCCTCGCCGAGCTTGGCGCGTTCGCCGCCCTCAGCCGTGACGTTCCGGGTGGCCGATCGCGTTGTGAGATAGGCCGACAAACCTTGGTCGAGAGTCCCGTCAGCGTTGTCGGGTGGCCACGATTCCTCGCCATCGTCCTCACCGGCGTCAAGCAAACCGTTGCGGTTCTGATCTTCTCCGTACAGCACCACGAGATCGACTTGCTCCAGCACCGCCACGTCGTCCAAGTCCCAGTAGCCGTCCTCGGGGCGCATCTCAATGATGGCCTTCGCCGTTTCGGGTTCCATTCCCTGCAGTCGAGACAGGACATCGGTCTCGACCGTGTTGATGTTCAACTTGCTACATTCATCGAGAATGCCGCAACGGGGTTCGCCTCGTTCGTCCGGTCCTGCGTACAGGGTGAAGACGCCCTCGCCAAGTTCCACCTCGCGGTAGGTGTGGTCAACGGAGTCCGACAGGTCCTGGAGTGACACCACCCCTTTCTCAACGTCCATAAGGTCCGAAACGGCGAGTTCGACACCCGCGCGAGCCAGATAGAGCGCCTTCGCGGCGTCCCCCGTGCCTGCGGTTACATTCAGGCGCAGGTGGGCGGCGAAGTGCATTTGCAGCGCGACGGTACACAGCACCATCATGACCCAGAGCACGAGAAGCAGCGCCATACCGCGCCGGGACTCGTGCCTACTGCACCATGAATGGCACCGTCGTGCCGAAGACCGTTGGATTTGCCACACCATTCTCATCGACCACCAATACCTCGATACGAACCGCCTCGGGCGGTTCTTCCTCATCGTCCCAGCCGTCCTGCCAGAACAGCCCGTCGTAGAACTCAAGGTTCAATCCGGCCACGTAGGGTCCGGCCAAAGCCGCCGCGCCACCGCCAAGGAGGTCATCGTCGAGGGTTGCGTCTTCCCGGCGGATCAGCCACTGGGCCTCCGTGTCCTCGTCGTTCTCCACGTAGTACCCCACCTCGCACCGGGCGCCCGCGCCCTCCCCGGTCTCGTGGTCGAGACGCGGCTTCGCGGCCACAATCATGTCGAGCGTGTCGGCGGGCATGCCTTCATGCATGTTGTCCAACGACATCACCCGGTACTCTTCGTATTCAACGGCGGCGCGAATGTCGGCCGTCATCTGCTGGATCGCGGCTTGACCGTGGCTCACCATGGCGCCGTAGGCGTCCGCCTTCGCCGCCGACCGAGTGCCCGCGGACAGGGCCGCCATACCGACGCCGGCGATCATGGCCATCATCGTCGTCGCGACGAGTAGTTCGACCAGTGTGAATCCAGTGCGCCGGCTCATAGGGTGTCGCGCTCCGCAATCATGGTGGCCAAGGTGTATTCGTGTTCTCGGCCGCGTTCCGTCCACATCACCGTCAACTCGACTCTGACCAGTCCCTGTTGCTGGTCCATTTCCTCCACTTCCATCTCCCAGGTATGGCCAGGGAAGCTCTCTCCGCATTCGCCGCTGTCCGATCCCGGATAGAGGGAGTCCTCGACAATGTGCTCCTCCAGCATCGCCTGCGCCAGATACACGGCCTGGGTGTATCCCATCGAGGCGGACGTGGTGCGTAGGCAGGTGCTGAACAGTTCCATGACCCCCACCACGGCCAAGCTGAAGATGGTCAGCGCCGCGACCAACTCGACCAGCGAATAGCCTGCGTTGCCCCCTCGGCGCATCCTTGATCGCCGTGACCGACACGGGTCAGCAGGCCGAGTCGAATCAACCCTGGCACGTGCCGCGCGCGTACTTACCCTCTCCCAACGGGAGAGGGAAGGGTGAGGGGTCTTCCGCCCCTCTGCGTCAGCCCCCTGCGCACGTGAGGTCCTTCTTGCCCTCTCCCAACGGGAGAGGGCAGGGTGAGGGGTCTTCCTCCCCTCTGCATCAGCCTCGCCCGCCAAGCTATGGATTCCCCGGCTCACTCCCTGATCTCCTCACCGTGGACCTCGCCCGTTGCTCCCAGAATCCGAATCTCATACCGCTCTTCGCGCTGGTTCATCACGGCAATACTGACGTTGTCCGTGCGGCCGTCGCTTGCGAACACGATGGAGTCCCAGGCCTGCATAGGCACCGACCGACTCACCATCTCCGTTTCGCGTTCCAACGACACCTCCACGTCCTCGGGCAGCTCCATGATCGTCAGCACGCGGTTCGTTTCCTCCGGTTGCTCGTCCATCCACGGCAGGGGCGTCCGGCTGAGGGTGACCCAACACCGATGACGTTCCGTGTCCACGTGGACCACCGCCGGTTGACGCCGGGTTACGGCGGACATGTAGGCGAAGTTCAGCACGTCGCACACCTTCTCGCCTGTGGTGGCGATACCCTCGCCACGCAACGTCCTGGCTACGTTCGGCACGATCATCGTCGACAGCATGGCGATCACCATCAGCACGACCAGCAACTCCAGTAGAGTCACGCCGGCCGCGGTGCGTGTGACGTCGCGCTGTGGGCTATATTGCTTCGCCGTCCTCATCCACCCAACTCACAATGTCCTTGGCGTACTCTTCGCCGCCTTCTTCGCCATCCTTGCCGTAAGACGCCAGCTCGTAGGGCTGCCCGCTATGGGTTCCCGGCGATTCGTAGATGTAGGGGTTGTCCCACGGATCGTTCGGGATAGGCTTCTTGGGGTAGGGACCCTTCCACTTGTCCGTGTCGTCCTCGGGCTGGTAATAGAGCACCCGGACGCCTTCCTCGCTGGTGGGATACCGGCCCATGTCGAGGTAGAACTGGTCGAGCAGGCTCTCGATCATGGCGATGTCCGTCTTGGCCTTGGTCATCTTGGCTTCGTCGGACTTTCCGACCACGTTGGGCGCGATCACGACCGCGAGTAGGGCCAGGATGATCAGCACGACCATCAGTTCGATCAGCGTGAAGCCCCGGTTCCGTTTCTTGTGCGATTTCATGGTGCGTTCCGCTCCTATCTCATCACCGAACTTAACTGGAAGATGGGCAGCAACATCGAAATCAGAATGAAGCCGACAATGCCTGCCACAAACAAGATCAACGCCGGGGCCAACAACGACGTCATGACTTTCGTCGACGTCATGGTCTCCCGGTCGTAAGCTTCCGCCACGCGCAACAGCATGTGGTCGAGTTTGCCTGTTTCCTCACCGACCGATACCATCTGAACCGACAACGGTGGGAACACATGTGCCTCGCCCATGAGTGCCGCCAAGGATTCGCCCGTGCGTACGCGAGCGGTCATGTCAGCTATCGTCGCCGAGATGACCCGATTGCCGATGGCGGGTCTCACCAAGGCCAGGGCATCCACAATTGAGATGCCTCCCCGAGTCAGTGTGCCCAGTAGACGCGTGAGCCGGGCCACGGCCACGTTGCGCAACAAGGTGCCCAACCACGGTACCCGAAGCTTGGCGCCGTCCAAGGCCATGCGCACACCGGGATCCCGCATGGCGAACCGGCCTGCCACCGCGAGCACGCCCATGCCAATCACGAGATACCAGCGATAGTCGGTGGTGAAATGGGAGATGGCCAGCAGCACCCGCGTGGGGGCGGGCAGGTCCTGGCCCGCGCCTTCGAACATGACTTCCAAGCGGGGGATGAAGAAGGCGACCAGGATGATGGCCGATACCACGCCTGCGAGCAGGACCAAGACTGGATAGGCCGCCGCTGCCATCACCTCACCGCGCAAGGCCTCTTCGCGTTCGTACAGCGTCGACAGCTCAAGCAGTTGCTCGTCCAGCGTGCCGCCGTGTTCGCCCACGCTCACCATACTCGACATGAGCGGGGGGAAATCCTTGGGATGCTTGGCCAGAGCGTCTGCAAAGGTGCTCCCGCCCTGGACCGATTCCTTTATGTCGGTGAGCAGTTGCTTGGCGCGCGGTTCTTCCTGCTGGTCGATGAGGACGTTGAGTCCCCGTACGATAGGGACCCCGGCGGATGAGAGTGTCGCCAATTGCCGTGTGAAGGTGGCCAGCCGGATGGCCCGGCGGCGAAGACTGAAACTCGTGGATTGGACCGCGGGCTTCTGGGCCTGCTCGCGCAGGTCGACCGGATTCTTCCCGCCGTCCAGCAAACGCTGCAACGCCTCACGGCGGCTCGCCGCGTCCACCGTTCCTTCAAGCTGAGCGCCTCCGGCGCCCAGCGCTTTGTACCAATACGTCGGCACTTCGCCCCCCCCTGCCCTGGCCGCGCGTTCCCGCGCGCAGTCACCTGTCGCTACTCTGAGTCGTCCAGTTGGTCCGCCAACTGGGTGGCCCGGATCACCTCCTCGGGTGTGGTCACGCCGCGGGCGACATCCAGCCAGCCCGCTTGCCGCATCGTCTGCATTCGCGCGCCCAGGTACTGCCGGAACGCGGACGACGGCGCGTGTTGCAGAATCAGATCGCGAATGGGATCGTCGAGCGTCATCAGTTCCAGAATGGCCACCCGGCCCCGGTACCCCGTGCCGTTGCAGTCCGAACAGCCGCGTCCGTGGTAGATTTCGGGGGCCGCGTCCGTGCCCAGTTCCCGGCGGAATTGAGCACGCTGGGCGTCGCTGGGCTCAATCCGTTCGCTGCAATGATCGCATACCTTCCTCACCAGACGTTGCGCCAGAATGCCCCGCACCGCCGATGCGATGAGGTAGGGTTGAACGCCCATGTCCAGCATGCGCGCGATGGATTCCACCGCGTCATTGGTGTGCAACGAACTCAGGACCAAGTGGCCCGTCAACGCCGACCGAATTGCGATTTCGGCCGTCTCGCTGTCGCGAATCTCACCCACCATGATGACGTCCGGGTCCTGCCGTACGATGGCCCGCAACCCCGTGGCGAAGGTGAGTCCGCGTTTGGGGCGCACCGGGATCTGGTTCACGCCTTCCAGTTCGTATTCCACCGGGTCCTCAATGGTGATGAACTTGCGTTCCGCCGTGAAGATGGACGTGAGCGAGGAGTACAGGGTCGTCGTCTTGCCCGAACCAGTGGGTCCGCAGACCAACACGATTCCGTGAGGATTCTGCAGTAGGCGCTGGTAACGGTTCAGGGTCTCCTGCTCGAACCCCAGCCGCTCCAAGCCAAACAGGAATGACGACTTGTCCAGCAGCCTCATGACCACGCATTCGCCGAAGATGGTCGGAACAGTTGCGACGCGGACGTCTACTTCGCGACCTTCAAAATCCAACTCGATGTGACCATCCTGCGGGACGTACCGCTCGGCGATGTTCATCTCCGCCATGATCTTCACGCGGGAGATGATGGCGTCTTGAAGATGCTTCGGCGGCGAAGGCATCTCGCGTAACACACCGTCAACGCGGTACTTGACGCGAAGCGACGTGTCGAACGGTTCGATATGAATGTCGCTGGCCCGGTCCCGGATGGCGCGGGCCACAATCAGATTCACCAGGTTGACAACGGTGGGCTCGCTGGCCATCTCCCGGAGTTGGCCGATCTCGAGGCTGTCGGCGGACACCTCGTTCTCGGGTAGTTCGAGGTGCTTGATCATCCGCTCGACCGAGAGGCCGTAGAAGGTCTGCATGGCGGCCGCCATGTCGCTCTCGGTACAGATCGCGCGCTCAACCTTCTTCTTCGTGAGGATTTGAATGTGGTCGGCCGTCTGGAAGTCGAAGGGGTTGGCCATGGCCAGGAGCACGTGTCCGTCTTCCTGCGACGCGGGAATCACCTTGGCCTTGTGGATCAGCTCCGGCGGGATGCCCGTCGCCGCGGACCGGTCGATGTCAGCAGCCGACAGGTCGATGAACCGAATCCCCAGACGTTCCGCAAGCGCTTCGAGGGCGCTGGCTTCATCGGGCCAACCCGCCGCTACCAGGCAGGATCCCAGGCTTTCGCCGGACTCCCGGAACCGTTTCATGGCCTCTTGGAAGACATCTTCCGATATTGCTGTCACTGTGAAGCACCTAACCCGTTGGAATCATCCATGTTTCGAGAAACTACACTTCCACTTGAGTAATGGCAGAATCCGCCGGAATCGATCAAACCTGCGCACGATCACAATCCTTGTCAAGATCTTCCGTGTCAGACAGTTGCGGATGGAATCCGTCTACTGGGCGGCCATGGCTCCTCCCGGCCGCTTCGATGGCGATTGACACCCTCTATGACGTTCCCCGGCCCCGAAAGGTGACATAGTCTCGAAACAAGACGATTCTGGCCCGCTCCTATTCTACACAAACGAATGTCCTGTTCACATTTGGGACAATCTCCCTTGAATACGTATGGTTGCCCCGGCGGGTTCAGGATCGTAGACTGACCGACGATTCCCATGGATAGAGGCGCCCTCATGATTGTCAGCGCAAGCCGTCGAACCGATATTCCCGCGTTCTATGCCGCGTGGTTCATGAACCGCGTACGTGCCGGGAACTGCGTCGTGCCGAATCCCTTCAATCCGAATCAGGTCTCTCAGGTGTCGCTCCTGCCGGGCGATGTCGATGCCATTGTGTTCTGGACCCGAAATCCCGATCCACTCCTGCCGCATTTGGCGGAGTTGGATGCCATTGGCTACCGGTACTACTTCCTGTATACCGTTCTGGACAATCCGGATGCCCTCGACCCGGGGATGCCGCCGCTGGATTGTCGGCTCGACGTGTTTCGCAGGCTTGTCGAAGCGGTAGGTCCGGACCGCGTCGTCTGGCGGTACGACCCTATCGCCCTCAGTAACCTGACGCCGGTTTCTTTTCACTTAGACACCTACGAGCGGCTCGCGGTTCGCCTGCGCGGATTGACGCGGCGATCCATTGTCAGTTTCGTGGACCTCTACCGTAAGCTGAGGAAACGGCTCGCTGCTCTCGCCGAGGAGGGGTGTGTTCTTGTGGAGCCGAAGGAGGAGGACCTCGCGAGGCTTCTGCCCGGCCTGGCTTCGGCCGCGGGGGCGAACGGCATGACAATCCAGAGTTGTGCCGAGGAACGGAACCTGGCACCCTATGGTGTCGCGCCGGGAAAGTGCATCGACGGCGCGTATCTTGAGCAGGTTCTGGGCGTGACGGTGGACGGCCGCAAGGACCGGTCGCAACGCGCTGCGTGCGGGTGTGTCGCCAGCCGCGATATTGGATGCTACGATACCTGCGTTCACGGATGTGCCTATTGCTACGCTTCGTCCGACTTCGAGCGGGCACGGGCCAACTTCGAGGCACACGACCCAGATTCCGATCGCATGGTCTGAATTCGGGGCACGTAACGGACGACCGGCTTGATTTTCATGTGCTTGGCAGGGCACAACAGCTTACGGTCAGGTGTAGTTTCACTTTCGAAAGGAGACGAATTGTGGGAATCCTCTCCAAGAGAACATTGATGCTTTGCGCTGTTTGCGTCGCGGTCTCACTTGCGGCGGGTGCCGACCCGATCCTGATCGCCGACTTCGAAGGTAGCGACTACGGGGGATGGCAGGTAGAAGGCGACGCGTTCGGCAGGGGGCCGGCGAAGGGGACGCTGCCCGGCCAGATGCGGGTTGGCGGGTACAGGGGCGACAAACTGGCCAATAGCTACTACGGCCGGGACGCCTCAACAGGCAAACTGATCTCGCCGCCTTTCGTTATTGAGCGTCCGTTCATCAGCTTCCTTATCGGCGGCGGCATGCATCCCGGCAAGACCTGTATGAACTTGATTGTGAAGGGTGAGGTTGTGCGGACCGCCACGGGACCCAATGACCGGCCCGGCGGCACCGAGAGCCTGGAGTGGGAAAGCTGGGATGTGAAGGACCTCCAGGGGCAGAGAGGGCTCCTGGAGATCGTAGACAGCGCAACGGGTGGCTGGGGGCACGTGAATATCGATCACATCGTGCAGAGCGACCGGTCGCACAAACTACCGGATTTGGAGAGCGCCATGATCTGTGAGAAACGGTATATCAACTTTCCCGTGAAGACGGGCGCGGCTATGCGCCAGATGAAGATGACGGTGGACGGCGAAGTCGTCCGGGAATTTGACATCGAATTGGCAAGCGAAGATCCGGACTTCTGGGTGTTTCTTGACCTGACGCCTTTCGCAGGAAAGGAAGCCACGCTGACGGTCAAGCAAGTGCCCGAGGACGATCCCGACGCGCTCTCAAAGCTGCCTCAAACCGACAGCTTCATGGGGGC
>JAAEQP010001564.1 GCA_024231375.1 bacterium
CTTCTCGGTGATGGTGCGCACCAACTGGAGCGCGTCATCGAAATTGCCTTTGATTTGGATCACGCGCGCACCGTGAATTATGGCTTGAGACAGTTTGCCCAGGGCGATCTTGCCTTCCGGGATTAGGACCGCGCATTTCAACCCAGACCGTGCGCTGTAGGCCGCGGCCGATGCCGACGTGTTGCCGGTGGACGCGCACATGACGGCCTGGTAGTTCTCTTCCACGGCTTTGGTGATGGCCATGGTCATGCCGCGATCCTTGAACGAACCGGTGGGGTTCAAGCCCTCGTACTTCAACCAAATTTCGAGCTTCGGATGGATGGCCGGGCTCAGGTTGTAGGCAGGCACCAAGGGCGTCGATCCCTCGTTCAACGAGATGACGCGTGTGTCTTCCGATACGGGAAGATATTCACGGTACCGTTCAATTACGCCTTGAATCAGCATGTCTGTTACTCCTGAAGCACCCGAAGCACGTGGGTCGGTTCGCGGATGAAGTCCAACTCGTCGATTTCACTCAATGCACTGCGTAGCGCGGCTTCCGTCGTCTCGTGCGTCATGAGGACAACATGGACGGGCTTTTCGCCCTGCTGATCCTCTTCTTTCTGAATGCACGACGCGATGCTCACGCCGTGGGTGCCGAGAATGGTGCATACCTGACCCAGCACGCCGGGATTGTCCAGGGTGGTCAGGCGGAGGTAGTAGCGTCCTTCCAGCAACCCCATGTCGCGCACCGGCAACGCGGTCGCGTACACGAACGCGCCAGGCACGGGGCCGTCGCCGCGGCGGGCAATGTCGGCGATGTCGCCCACCACCGCACTGGCCGTGGGCAGTTTGCCCGCACCTCGACCATAATAGAGGGTAGCGTCGGCGATGTCGCTCTTCACATACACCGCGTTGAATTCGTTGCGCACCGAGGCCAGCAGATGGTCGTTCGGCACCAGAGTGGGATGGACGCGCGCCTCGATACTGCCGTCCACGCCGCGTACCACGGCAAGCAACTTGATGAGGTAGCCCATCTCAAGGGCGTAGGCCACGTCCGCATGCGTTACGGCCGTGATGCCTTCCACGTGGATGGCGTCAAGGTCCACCTCCGTGGAGAAGCACAGTGACGCGATAATCTGGCATTTGTGGGCCGTATCATGCCCTTCGATGTCGAGATCCGGCGGCGTTTCGGCGAAACCGAGTTCGACGGCCTGTTGGAGCACGTCGCTGAATTCCAGATCTTCATACGTCATGCGGCTGAGAATGTAGTTGCACGTGCCGTTCAGAATGCCGTAGACGAATTCGATGCGGTTCGCGGCTAGGCCTTCACGGAGGGCCTTGATGACGGGGATTCCGCCGGCCACCGCGGCTTCGTAGCGCAGTTCGACGCCGTTCTCCGCCGCCGCACGGGCCAGTTCGGGTCCGTGGTACGCCAAAAGCATCTTGTTCGCCGTGACCACGTGCTTACCTGCCTTGAACGCCTCGAGCATAAACGCCTTTGCAGGCTCGATGCCGCCGATGAGTTCGCAGACCACCTGGACCTCGGGATCGGCGATTAGGGCCTTGGCGTCCGCGCTCGTTCGCACGCCCGTGAGGTCGTAGGGTTCAAACAGCTTCTCGTCGAGGTCGGCCACGTGGACCAACTTCACCTCGGCGCCTGTCCGTCCTGCGATGGCGTCCCCGTTCGTCAAGAGCGTGTGAATCACGCCGCCGCCAACCGTACCTGCACCTATTACGCCTACTCCGATGGACATCGTCTATCTTCCTGTATGTTGCGTGCCGTCAGCTATGCATCCAGTATGCAAAGCACGTCGCCGACGGATACTTCGTCGCCTTCTTCCACCAGTTTCTCGACCATGGCGCCCGACCTCGGACTGGGCACGCTAAAGGCTGCCTTGTCCGTGGTCATCTCCACCAGGTCCTCGTTCTTCTTGACGCTTCCGCCTTCATCCACCAACCAGTACGACACGACCGCCACTTCGTTGGCGTCGTCGCCCATGCTTGGCAGTTTCACTTCGACCATCATGTCCCGCTCCACCCTCATCGGGCGCTGTGCCCGGTTCCTGGAGAGGTCCCCGCCTCACCATAGGTCATTGGCTACTCGCCGGATGCCTGTGCCGTCTCCCCTCGGCCGCGGACGAACGGTTGCCGCATCAACTCTTCCGACCGATACGAACTGCGTACGAACGGTCCCGCCACCACGAACGCGAATCCCAGGGCGTAGGCCGTTTCTTCGTAGGCCTTGAACTGGTCCGGGTGTACAAACTCCCGCACCTCGCGCTGGTCTTTGGTTGGCCGCAAATACTGGCCAATACTGACCACCTCACATCCTGCATCCAGCAAATCGCGCAAGGTCTGGACCACTTCGTCTTCGGTTTCGCCGTGGCCCACCATCAAGGCTGACTTCACAACGACCGGCGGCGCGTGTTCGGCCGCGATGCGCAACACGTCCAACGCGGTCCCATACGTCGCGCGGCACGCGCGCAATTCGGGATACAGCCGCCTCACCGTTTCTATATTGTGACCGAACACGTTGGGTTCGGCTGCAATCACCGTCTCGATATCGTCACGCCGCGCGTCAAAATCCGGCGTAAGCAGTTCCACCGTCGTATCCGCGTTCACGTCCCGAATCGCGCGGACCGTGGCCGCGAACTGGGCCGCGCCGCCGTCCGGCAAGTCGTCGCGCGTTACCGACGTGATTACCGCGTGGCGCAATTGCATCCGGCGCACCGCTTCGGCAACGCGGGCCGGTTCGTCCATTTCAGGCGCGTCAGGTTGTCCGTGGTCCACCGAACAGAACCGGCAGTTCCGCGTACACCGGTCGCCGAGAATCATGAACGTGGCCGTCCGGTTCTTCCAACACTCGCCGCGATTCGGGCACTGGGCGCTCTGGCAGACCGTGTGCAATCCCAGGTCGTCGATCAGATCCTTCGTGAACACGAAGTCCTGACCTGACGCCCACTTCCGGCGAATCCAATCTGGGAATTGCGGTCTCATCGCATATCCAGGCGAGTGTTCGCCTCTCCAGGGCGTATGTGCCACAAAACACACTCCAAGCGCGAACCGCGATTATAGCATGCGCCGGAATCCAGTGGAAGAAGGTCAAGAGGAAGAGAAGTGGATGTGGGGATTGAGGGGGATTGGGAGATGGGGCCGCATGGCCGTACCCGGCGTCGAAGGGGTCTTAGTACGTAGTGCGCCCTTCAGGGCGTTCCGGTAGGGCGCAACGGAGAGCCCCGATGTCCCGGGTGCATTCTTGGTGCCGCAGAAGAACTGGTGCGTGCTCAACGCGCTTCCAGCGCGCCTCGACGACACCCTACGAAGAGCGCGTCTTGTAGGGTGCGTCGAATGAGGTCGCAGACCGAGTGAGCACGCACCATCCCGTCACCGATCGCCTGTCACTCCCATCGGTTGGCCGCCAAACCCTTGCGGATGAAGATGTCGACCATCTCCTCGAGCGCAGAATCTAGCGAAGGCACAAGATCCGGGCGTCTCATCCTCAGCCAATCGCGGAGGCGTGCCCCCAACTCGTCCGAGGCCGAGGGAACGGTCTCGTCGATCCGGGCCACTACATCGTAGCTGTGCCACAAATCGAACCCAAGCAACTGGACGCGTCGCCGGTCATGAATCTCAAGTGACAACCAACGGCCACGCCGGTCGAACGCGCGGAAGCAGCCCTCGCGCACGTCCTTGGCCGGAAGTCTGGCGTTGATCATCTGGTGTGAGTAGAGCGCTGCCATGCCAAGGCCAGACTGCTTGGACTTCACCTTCCGCTCCCTCAGCATCGTCTCAAAGACGAACACGGGGAACTCGACGTTCTGATCCGTGGACGCTCGTGGAACCCGCCAACAGCTTGTACTGACTCCGCGTCGGATGATGGTGTCGACGATCTCCTCCAACGTAGCGTCGCGAGCGATCGACAGGTCGATGTGCGGCTGTGCCAGACAGTCAACAAGCAGATTTCTCAGTTCGTCCGGCTCTGATCCCTCGCTCTCAGCGTCGCCGACCGCCAACTCGTGCGTGTGTTCAATCTCGACACCGCACACCACGACGTGTCGGAGTTCTCTCGCGAAGACCGGCACGAACCAGCCGCGCCGATCGAAGGCGCGGATCTCCTCATGAAGCGCCTCCGTGACTTCCCAGTCACTCTTGATGCCGCCCAGTGAGTAGTGGATTTTCATATCCCAACTGAGCGACCTCAGTGGCGTTCGCGCGGCTCCGGGCCCGACCTCCCACGCGAACACCGGGAACTCGATATCCCGCTCGTTGGATTGGTGATCCATGTCTGACTTGCTCCCCCAGCGATGTTAGCGGTGTCGATAGTACACTACAGGGTTCATGGGGTGCCAGCGGAGAGAGGAGCCAGGACACAACGCAGAGACTACAGTGCCCCATGATATATTCCCTTTCCGGTCGCGGCATTGTCGCCTCTCGTCCGCTGTCCGAAATCCGTGGGGCACTTCAATCCTCCTCAATAGTCTCCTAATCTCCACCAATCTCCAAATCTCCTTCTCTTTGTCCGCCTCGATCCCGCCCTCCATTTGACATGGCCCGGCCCGAACCGGATACTTACCGTCTCTGTGTGAATAGGGAACACTTGGCCGTCGTCCGGTTCTGTAGATTCGGCCGGATCGACGGATGGCGAAGAGTCAATCGGGCATTGGCCGCGGCAGCGGGCCGCCCAGGCAGTTGACAAGGAGGACGATTATGAGAGCAGGGAAATGGCTAACCCTTTCGATGTTAGCACTTACGGCGGTTGCCGTGACGTTTGCGTCGCTTCCGGCGTTTGCGGAAGAAGCGGCCGACGAGCCTAAGTACATGAACGAAGACACGGCCAAGCCGGGCTGGGTTCCGCTGAAGCTGGAACTGCCGAAACCCATGTTCGTCGGTACGCCGAAAGACATCAAAACGGACAACCTCGAGAAGATCACGGGCAAGAAGCGTAAGCCTTTCCTGGTCCCCGAGGGCGTGAAGAACGTGGCCTTCGAGAAGGAAGTCACGGCGAGCGAGATGGAGCCCATCATCGGCGATCTCGAGC
>JAAEQP010001565.1 GCA_024231375.1 bacterium
CAACTCGACCGTTGAGTATCCGCCGTGCGTGGCGGAGAAACAGGGCGCCCGATGTCTGGCGTGCCACATCCATCCCACCTTCGAAGGCAATATCTGCGTGCTGTGTGGGGGGTGCGTCGACGTGTGCCCGTCATATTGCCTGCGAATGGTGCATGTGAGCCGCGTCCGCGGCGATGAGGAAGTGGCCAAACTTGTCGATGGCGAGTTTGGCGGACCGGCGTCGGCGGAAACGGACGGATCGGCCATGCTCTTCGACCCGTTGAAGTGCATCCGTTGCGGCATGTGTGCTCAGAAGTGCCCGACGGGCGCGTGCAAGATGTCGGTCAACAGTTTCTGTGACTGTTTCGTGGACGCAGACAAGCAGGTGGACTTCGCCACCCAGGCTACGCAGGAGTGAGCGGATGCTACTGGCAATTGTCATATTGTTCATGACCGTCCTCATGGGATTGCTCTTTCTGGGGATATTCGTGTGGGCCGTGAAGGATGGTCAGATGACCGACGTGGAAGAGGCCAAGTACGAGATCTTCCGCGAAGATGAAGGAGAGTCGGCGTGAGCGACACACCGAAGGAACCCTCAAAATCGATGCGGCGCAAGGAGTTTCTCACACTCGCGGTAGGCTTGGGTGTGGGCGGTCTTGCCGCGGGCATGGCGGGACTTGGGGCGTACAAGTTCATGATTCCCGTGGTCACCTACGGCACGCCGAAGCGATTCACGATCCCCAGGGCATCCTTGCCCAACGAGGGGGAGGAATTGCTGTTCCCGGACCAGAAGGTGCTCGTACGCAACCGGGGCAGCAAGCTGGCGGCCATCTCGCTGGTCTGCACCCACCTGGGATGCACGGTGGCGCGCGTCACGACGGGGTTTCAATGCCCCTGTCACGGGTCCCAATACGACGAGGAAGGGATCGTGGTGGGCGGTCCCGCGCCGAAAACCTTGCCGTGGCACACGGTGAAGGCGGTGCCCGGGAACCTGGTGGAGATTGACACGGGGAGCGTGTTGGATCAGGACACGTATTTCGAAGTCTAGGTGAACGCCGCGGAACGATCGAGTGCTGTTCCGGTTCGTGCGGTTCCCGATTGGGTATAGGCAGCGTATCAAGGGCGATGGGATCGATTGGACCGTTCTGGGTGACCTACAGGAGCAAACGATGTCCGAGCAGAAATCAGCCAAGAAGGAATGGATCCCGGATGGCGGGGGCACGGGGCCGGGCCGGAAGGGCGGACGCTTCAACCCAATAGAGTTTGCCTACGAGTGTTGGCGGACCCTGTGCCGCCACAGGCTGGACAATACGGGGTTGACGAAGTCCCAGGTCATCTTCTCGAACTTCTTCCTCCACATCCAGCCCGTGAAAGTACACCGCCGCACGCTGGCGCTGAAGACCACGGGTGCCTTGGGCCTGATTTCGCTGTACCTGTTCCTGATCCTCGCAGTCACCGGCGTGCTTATTATGTTCCATTATGTGCCTTCCTTGACGCCCGGACCGGATGGACTACCCGAC
>JAAEQP010001566.1 GCA_024231375.1 bacterium
GCCCTCAGTGCCGCCTTCGCGGGCGCAGGCGCTTACCGGTTGCTGCGGAACGCTACCCGACCCGACCTAAGCACGGTTCGACGACTTGCCCTGTCCGCGTTGGCGGTCGGCGTGGTCGTGATGGCGGCTGAGCACGGCTCGAAGGAAGCCCGCCGGGTCTTCACCGTGGACGAGATGCGCGACGCACGCGAGTTGTCCGCCTTTGCCCGCGACTTCGAACCTGGCGCACCGATCGCCACCACATACTGGCCCGTGGTCAAACTACTCAACTTCACCGCCCCGCGAAACGTGCCCCTGCTCAAGCCCGATCCGTCGCTGTTTGACGGGTATCGTGCTATCATCGTCCACGGCCGCTCTCAGAAGGACCTGGTAGACGGTTCGATGCCGACCATCGAGATCGGCCGATACGCAGTGCTGATTAACTCGGAGTGACGTTGTCCATGGCCAAGCATTCGGTTTCGATCTTCTACCCCTGCTACAACGACTGGGGCACCATGGGAAGCATGGTGCTCTTCACCGTCCAAACGGCCGAACGCCTCGGCATCGACTACGACATTCACATCATCGACGACGGGAGTCAACCGCAGACACTCGAACTGCTCGACGAACTCCAGAACCGCTTCCCCCACGTCAACATAGTCCGGCATCCCCAGAATCGCGGGTATGGCGGCGCGTTGCGGAGCGGATTCGCGGCGGCCACCAAAGACTGGGTGTTCTACACCGACGGCGACGCCCAGTACGACGTGCGTGAACTGGAGGTGCTCCTGGACAAGGCGGACGCAGACGTGGACTTGGTGCAAGGCTACAAGATCCAGCGTCACGACCCCCTCCACCGAATCGTCATCGGACGCCTCTACCACTGGTTTGTGAAGGTCATGTTCCGCATCCCCGTGCGCGACACGGACTGCGATTTCCGCCTCATGCGGACGAGCATGTTCGACAAGGTGTGCTTCACGAGCGACAGTGGTGTCATTTGCGTGGAAATGATGAGCAAGATCCGGCGCGCGGGCTTCCGGACCGTCGAAGTCCCCGTCCACCACTACCAACGCGCCCACGGCAAGTCCCAGTTCTTCAACTTCCCACGCCTCGTACGCGTGGCGCGCGACTTGGCCGCGCTCTGGGTACGCGAGATCGTCCAGGGGCAACCGCTGAAGCCCGATCGGGATACCGAATGATGGTGCCCTTCGTCGAACTCAAGACCCAGTACGCCGCCATCAAGGGCGAAATCCAGCAAGCCGTCGACGATGTGCTCGACAGTTGCTGGTACATCATGGGCAAACAAGTCGCCGCCTTCGAGGAAGAATTCGCGGCCTACATCGGCGCACGCCACTGCGTCGGCGTGGGCTCGGGCACCGAAGCCATCCATCTCGCTCTGGCAGCCCTTGGCATCGCGTCAGGGGACGAAGTCATCACCGTACCCAACACCTGCGTCCCCACGCTCTGTGGCATCACTGCGTCCAACGCAACACCGACCTTGGTGGATGTCGACGCCCAGACCCTCACCATGGACCACGCATTGCTCGACAAGGCAATCACAGACCGCACGAAAGCGATTGTCCCCGTGCATTTGTACGGTCATCCCTGCGACATGGACCCGATTCTGGAGATCGCGGGACGCCACGGCATCCCGGTCATGGAAGACTGCGCCCAGGCACATGGCTCGCTCTACAACGACCGCTCCTGCGGAACCTTTGGAATGTTGGCGGCGTTCAGCTTCTACCCCAGCAAGAACCTCGGGGCCTACGGCGATGCGGGCGCAGTCGTCACGGACGACGAAGGACTCGCGGAACGGTTGCGGATGTTGCGCAACTACGGCGAAGAACGGCGCTACCATCACACAATGAAGGGATGCAACAGCCGGTTGGACGAAATCCAGGCCGCCATCCTGCGTGTGAAGCTCAAACATCTCGATGCCTGGAACGAGGCCCGACGCGAGCGCGCAAAAGCGTACGATGACCTCTTGGACCACGAGATTGTGTCCCCCCTCGGGGAAGCGCCCTGGGCCCGATCCAATCGTCACCTCTATCCCGTGCGCACGCCGCACCGGGACGCCCTCATGGATCACCTCAAGTCACGCGAGGTCGGCTGCCTCATCCACTACCCCATACCCGTTCACCGGCAAAGGGCCTTCTCCGATCTTGGGCACGGGCCCGGCGCGTTCCCCATCGCCGAGCAGGCGTGCAACGAGGTCTTGTCGTTGCCTATGTACCCCGACCTGTCGATGAATGATCTTCAGACGGTGGTCCAGGCAGTCAACTCCTTTGACGCACGGAGCGCCCAGTGAAATCTGAAGAATACCGCCACATGTATAACGCCGAGGATGCCCACTGGTGGTATCGCGGACTGCGCGGGATGCTGCGCCAAGCATGGGCTCAGTCAGCGCCGTCCACGCGCCTCCGCGTGCTGGACGTAGGATGCGGCACGGGGGCCAATCTGTCCGTCTTCAACGAGACGGCCGAGGCGGTCGGAATCGACTACTCGATGGACCCCTTGGACCTCTGCAAGGATCGGGGGGTGAACGGTCTGGCCGCCGCGTCGGCGCTTGAACTCCCCTTCGCACCCGGTTCGTTCGACGTGGTCGTGTCCTGCGATGTGCTATGCCACCAGGGGATCACGGACCCCCGCATCGCCCTAAGGGAGATGGCCCGCGTTCTACGACCCGGCGGCCACATTCTCCTGAATGTGCCCGCCTACCAGTGGTTGATGTCGTCGCACGACCGTGAAGTTGCCACGACCCGTCGCTTCACCAGAGCCGAAGTCGTGAGGATCCTCCGTGACGCGGGCTTCGAGCCGAGGCGCACGACCTATTGGAACACGCTGCTGTTCCCTGCAGCCGTCGGGGTGCGCGTGTGGCGCAAGTTCTTCCCCATCGAGGGATCCGATCTGACCGAAACGCCAAGCGCCCTCACCAATCGGGTCTGCGGGGCGATGCTTGCTGTTGAACGCTGCATCCTGCGCCTCACCACGCTCGCCTTCGGCGTATCGGTGTTCGCCGTGGCGCGAAAACACACCGACTAAGAATGCTCTCGTCCGCAACGTTGAGGCCTGTCACAAGGCCAGTCCGCGCCGTTCTTCTCCCTCGCCCTGCGGGAGAGGGGTGGGGTGAGGGGTCTTCCGGTTTCCGGCCACGCCCGGTTCCGAAACCGGCGCTCTACGGTCAGTCTTCCTGAAGCCGTTTGACCTCGTCCCCCTTCAGCAGTTCGTGGGTCTCGCGCAGCATCTCCGGAATCACCGCTGCGTGAGGTGACGCCTGAAGGCACTCCGTCAGGTCCACTTCAGCGAGCTTGTCCGCTTTGTTGCCTGGGAACCAATGTCCGCCCCCGCCCAGCAGGTTGTAGCGCATCTTGCCAAACTCCACCATGTCGTAAGCCAGGGCCAGATTGCGCAACCGCAGGATCCAGGGAATGTTGATCTCACCGGGCGTCTCATGCCATTCGGGGAGACCCTGGTCCCACGTGGACAGCCAATCCGCCCCAAGGACGCGATCCATCTCGGCTTCCAGACGTTGGACGATGGGAGCCGTCAATTCGGCGGCCTGGTCCAACTTCTCGGCGGTCTCCATGTGAATGTCGAAGTCGCTTGGCTTCGACACGCCGCAGCTAAGCGTATGCACCTCGGGCCGCGACAGACTGAAGAGGCCATTGAACACCATGGGATGCAGCGGCGCGGTCAGTTCCACGAGTTTGTCACTCGGGTTGTAGAGGAGCCCGCCTTTGTCGTTGGGGCTGATAATGAACACGCCCATGTCGCGGGCCGTGGCAGCCTCGATGGCGGCCCAGTTGTCCTGAAAGATGTAGAACCAATGCAGATTCACGTGCTCGAAGGCGTCCGTCTCAATGGCCTTCACGATGATGTCCGTCGGGCCGTGGGTCGAGAAGCCGATATCGCGGATGCGGCCCTCTTTCTTCCATGTGCGTGCCTTGTCGAGGCACTTCATCGTGTTGTCGAGGCATTCCTGGTTGTTGACGCCGTGGAACGAGAAGATGTCGACGTAGTCGAGTTTCAAGAGGGACATGGAATACTCGAAGATCTCGGCGAACTGGTCCACATCCGCGGCTGCCCCCACCTTAGTCTGGACAATCATGCCGTCGCGAGGCAGAGACGGCAGGATGCGACCCAATTGCTCCTCGCTCGTGCCGTATCCCCGGGCCGTTTCGATGTGGGTAATGCCCAGATCAAGCGATCGCCGGACGCACGCTTCGAGGTTCGCCTGGCTGTCTTCCGTCACGTCATCGCCGGTGTTCCACGACTGCTGGAACCGCATCCCTCCGCAACTGATGACCGGGATGTCTAGTTCCGTCTTGCCAAATCGCCGATATCGCATGCTTTCTCCTCTAGATTCGCGTCAGGCCCCAGTTGGGGCGGTGTCTACTTGTCCTTGCCCGTCGCAACCGGGCGTTCGGCGTCGCTGGCCCACTCCGCCATCGAACCATCGTACAACGAGATTGTCTCGACCCCGGCCAAGCGTCCAACGAAATAGCCGATACTCCCGGAGCGCCCTGAATCGCAGTAGGTGATGACCGGGTCCCCTTCCGAGACACCGGCGTTCTTGAGTTCTCTGTTGAGCTTTGCCACAGGCTTGAGTTCGTCGTACCGCCCCTTGGTGAACGTCGTCGCAGGAGTGGACGTGGCGCCGGGAATGTGGCCCGCACGCTGCACCGCCTCCTTCTTCGTCTTCCCTTTGTAGAACTCAGCAGGCCGCATATCGAGCAACGCCCCGCCGCCGCCCTTGCGCAGATCGTCTACCTGCTCCAGAGTAGCCAGCCTCACCGAACGAACCTGGAGTCCTGTGACCGTAACGGCGTCCGATCGGGGCCAACCGGTTCCGGTGGGACGTTTCTCCGACCGCCACTTTGCGAATCCGCCGTCAAGAATGGAAACACGAGGATACCCCACGTATTCCAGTATCCAGAACAACCGGGCGGCGAGATGGAAATCGTCCGGCTCGTTCATGGCACAGTAGACAACGATGTGTTTCTTAGGGTCGATCCCCGCCTCGCCAAGTGCGGACGTCACTTGTTCAACAGGTTTCAACAGGCCCTTGACGCCATCGCGCGTCTCGGCCAGCGTCGTGGGGTCCATGTGCAGCGCCCCCGCGATGTGCAGGGCGGCGTACTGGGTGCCCGGCCGTACATCGACCACCACTGCGTCCCCAAGTTGGGGAAGCAGTTGCGTCGACACCAACAGGAGCGTGAAAACGTTGGTCATTGCCTTGCCTCCTCGCGGTTGGATGTTCTCATGACGGCCATCTTACGCAGAGAACGATATCCTGCTCAAGGTTTCCGGTTCACCCCGTAGTCTACGACAGGCCCGCGTCCTGGTCCTTGTACTGGAGTTGGTAGAGCTTGTGGTAGAGCCCGCGCATGGCCAGCAGTTCCTGATGGGTGCCGGTCTCGCGCACGCGCCCGTGGTGCATCACGATGATACGGTCGGCGTGCTGGATCGTCGAAAGCCGATGGGCGATCACGATGGACGTACGCCCTTCCATCAGTTTCAGGATGGCATCCTGGATCAACGCTTCCGTGGCCGTGTCCACGCTGGATGTGGCTTCGTCGAGCACCAGAATCTCCGGTTCGTGCGCCAGCGCCCGGGCAAACGCAACGAGCTGCCGCTGCCCGGTCGAGAGATTCTGTCCTCTCTCCCCCACTTCGTACGCGTATCCATTCGGCAGGCGCTCAATGAATCCCGCCGCGTTCACATGCCGGGCGCAGGCACGAATGTGGTCGTCCGTCAGGCTCTCGTCACCCAGGCGAATGTTCTCCTCAACGGTGCCCGAGAACAGGAAGACGTCCTGAAGTACAATTCCGATGTTCCGCCGCAACGCGGTCTTCTCGTAGTCGCGCACGTCCAGGCCGTCTACAAGGATCGCGCCTTTCTGGATGTCATAGAACCGGCTCAGCAGATTGATGAAGGTCGTCTTCCCCGCGCCCGTGTGGCCGACAATGGCCACCCGCTCGCCTGCCGCAATTCGGATGTCGATGTTCTTCAGGATCCATTGGTCCGGCTCGTACGAGAACCAAACGTCCTTGAATTCCACGTCGCCGGCCAGCGTTGGGGGCGCGGCCGCGTCCGTCTTGTTCTCGATTTCCTCGGGCGTGTCCAACAACTCGAAGATCCGCTCCGACGAGGCCATGGCTTCGAGCAGCATGTTGTAGCGGTCGGCCAAGGCGCGGATCGGTCCGAACAGACGTTCGGCCCACTGCACGTAAGCGAACAGCGCCCCAATAGGTACCTCGATGCCACCGGCGGCCTGTAGATTCAGCACGTAACGGCCGTGGAACAGCACAATGAGCGCAATTGACGCGGCGCCCAGGAAATCCACCACGGGAAAGTAGCGGGCGTAGTACCGGATTTGGCGGAACCACTCGTCGCGGTGCTCGGCGTTGAACTGCCGGTACCGTTCATAGTTCGTTCGCTCCCGCGCGAACACTTGCACGACCCGCATGCCGGTGACGTTTTCTTGCGTGTATGCGTTGAGCCGTGCGATGCGGCGCCGGATCTCGAAATAGGAGTTCTTCGCGTACTTGCGAAACACCAGGCTCGACAGGAACACCAAGGGCACGGTGCTGAGCACAATCAAGGCCAGCCGGTAGTTCACAGCGAACATGAACCCCAGAACGACCACGATGGTCAACAGGTCGCCAGACACTTGCACCAACCCGTTGACGATGGTCTGTTGAATCTTCTCCACGTCGTTCGTAACCCGGGTCATGAGCCTGCCCACGGGGTGTTTGTCGAGGAACCGCAGCGACATTCGCTGCAGGTGCTCGAAGAGTCTCATCCGCATCTCGAGCATGGTCTTCTGCCCGACATAGGCGATAATGACGTTCTGCAGATACCGTATGACTGCCTCGACGGCCATGAGCCCCGCGATGGTCAGTATGAGCATATTCAGCCGGTGCCGGTCGCGGCTCCGTGTGGCATCGAGATCCTTCAACGCACCCATGTCCGACGCGCCGCTGGCCGAGTCCATGTGGTGTATCAGCTCGATCCGGTCGGGGTTGTTTACGTAATCGTCGATGGCGCGCATGTTGAGCAGCGGAAGCAGATTGCTGACGCCCGAGGCAATGAGTAGGAGCACAATGGACAGGGCGATGGCCCCGCGGTACGGACGTACGTAGCCCAGGAGACGACGCATCAGACCCGTGTCGTACGCCCGTTGTTGGACCTCGTCCTCTATGTGGTAGCCGTCGCTCATTGTTCCTCTTCCAGCGCATCCTCAAGGCGCTGGCGCTCATACATCTCCGCGTAGAGCCCCCGCTCACGTACCAGATCGTCGTGGATCCCCCGCTCCACGATCTGTCCCTCCTTCAGCACCAGGATAAGATCGGCGTGGCGGACAGTCGAAATCCGGTGGGAGATGATGACGCTTGTGCGCGCGGTCATGAATTCCTTCAGCCGGAGAAGAATCTCCTCCTCCGTATGCGTATCCACGCTGGACAACGCGTCGTCGAGGATCAGTACATTCGGATCCCGGATGACGGCCCGCGCAATCGTCAGGCGCTGTTTCTGTCCACCCGAAAGGTTCACACCCCGTTCGCCCAGCAACGTGTCGTATCCGTTCGGCATGTCGGCCACGGTTTCCGTGAACTGGGCCACCTCCGCCGCGGCGACGATGTCAGTCTGGGCCGCGCCGGGCCGGCCAAAGGTGATGTTCTCCCGGACCGTGTCCGAGAAGAGGAAAGTGTCTTGAGGCACATAGCCGATGGACTGCCGCACAACCTGGAGCGGCACATACCGGGCGTCGACCTCGTCAAGCCAGACGCGTCCGGAGGCCGGATCGTACTCCCGCGTCAAGAGCGACACCAGCGTGGATTTGCCCGACCCGGTGGGACCAACGATGGCAACGGTCTGACCGGGATCCACGGCGAAGCTGATACCGTGCAGCACGGGGCGGTCCGCGTAGGCGAAGGTGACGTCGTCGAATCGAATTCCGCCCTTCAGCGAGGTGATATCGTGCCGCGTGTGTTCATCGTCGCGGATCGTCGGGTCCTCGGCGAAGATTTCCAGGATGCGGTTCATGCCGACGGCGCCACGCTGGTAGAGCGTGAGAATCCACCCAAACTGGGCGATCGGCCACGTCAGCATCAGCAGACACACGATGAACCCCGACAAGTCCCAGAACTGGAGGGCGCCGTCGATCACCATGGTGCCGCCGCGCCACATGACAAGCAGGATCGCAGCGCCCATGACCAATCCGATCAGCGGCCATGTCAGGGCCATCACCACCGACAGCTTGATGCTTTCGCGCATGTAGTGCGCCGACTCGGCACGGAAGTCCCGTTGCTCGCGTTCGGCCGCGCCGTAGGCCTTCACGACGCGGGCGCCCGCAAGGTTCTCCTGGGCGCGTGCGGTGACAACGGAGAACTGGTCCTGCACGCGCTTGGACTGCCGGTGCATGTACATGACGAAGAAATAGACCAGCAGCGACACCACGGGCAGCGGCATCAGGGCGAACAAGGTTAGCGGCGGACTGAAGTAGACCATCAAACCCAGGGTGACCGGAAGACGAATCATGTCCACGGTTCCCATGACACCCGGGCCGATGAACAAACGGACATAGTTGAGGTCGTTGGTGGCGCGGGCCATCACGTCACCCGTCTTGAATCGGTGAAAGAAGTCCCGCGACAGCAACTGAACATGCCGGAAGTAGTCGTTCCGGATGTCGTACTCGAACTTGCGCGACGCGCCGATCATGAACATCCGTTGCCAGTAGCGCGCGAACCCCGTCGTCGCGGCGACGCCCAGGAGTACGAAGAAACAGATCCAGAGGTAGCCGAAGGTCATCCGCCCTTCCTGCAGCATGCGCACAACCAACGAGATCACCAGAGGCAGACCCATTTCCACGCCCACGAAGACAACGGCCAACAGACCTCCCGCGAGATAGTCCTTCCAGTAGGGACGGTTGTATGAAAGGAACGTGCGGAAAGGCTTTCCCGGAGTGGCTTTGTGGACCGGTCTGTACGATCGGCCGCCGTTCGGAGTCGTCACCACCGTGTTCTCCATCAGGACTCGCTGGAAGGCTGGAGGGAGTGACAGCTGCGGACCAATTCCGTGAGATCCTCTGGTCTGAACGGCTTGGCGAGGAATCCGTCGGCCGCGGCTTCCTGAACACGGGGTTTCGAGGTGTCGATGGGCTTGGCAGTGACCATATGCACCTTCACTCCCCGGGAATTGGGGTCGGTCTTGATCCGTCGGCACACTTCCCAACCGTCCATACCCGGCATGGCGATGTCCAGCAACACTAGACCGTATTCGCGTGACGTGAGACGTTGCAGGGCCTCTTCACCCGACCGGCACTGGTCCACCTCGTAGCCCTCATTCTCCAGGCAGCGGACAATGAAGGTGAGGATTTCGGGATCGTCGTCCACGCACAGGACCTTCGTGCCGGCGTGGTGGAACTCGTCGACGTTCTCGTGCAAGGCGTACTGAATGCCGCTGAGCAATGAACTCTTTCGAAATCCCCGCTTCACGCGTGACGCCACGCGCTCGCGGTAGTGGGCGTAGATGTCGTCGTCGTTCGTGAGAAGCACCACCGGAAAGCCAAGTTCCTCGGCGACATCCAGCACTTCCGTGACCGTTGCCTCGGCGGGTTCATCCGTCTCAACGTCCAGGATGATGCAATCCGGCCGATACTTCTGTGCCAAGGAGACGGCGCTCGATCCGGTGCCTGCGTGGATAATCTCCATCGATTCGGAACCCAGCAGCGCCCGCACCTGATTCGACAGTGCCCGGTCCGTCGTCACAAGCTCCACCAGAAGGTGCGTCTCTTCGCTCAGAACCAGCGCGTCCAACGCATCCGCGTCGTCACCGGCCCCCTTCGGACGCCGAAGCGGCAAGGAGAAGCGGAAGGTGCTCCCCACCCCCACCTCGCTGGATATGGTGAGTCGGCTGCCGTGCAGCCGGACGATGTCCTGGGAGATGGCAAGACCGATGCCGGTTCCGCCATACTTCCGGGTCGAAGAACTGTCGTACTGGTAGAAGCGCGTGAAGACCTTGTCGAGGGCCTCTTCCGGGATGCCGATCCCTGTGTCTCGCACGATGGCGTCGACGGAATCCGCCGTAGCCCGAATCTCGATGGTGACGCTTCCGCCGTTCTTGTTGAACTTCACGGCGTTGCTCAGCAGGTTGTTGAACACTTGCCCGATCTTGCCCTTGTCCCCTTCCACCGGCACTTCCTCTTCGGGGGCGATGAGATCCAACCGGATCTCCCGGCTGTCGGCGACGGGCCTCACGATCTGAAGGCTGGTCCGCGCGCAGTCGACCAAGTCGAAGGCGTCGAAGACGAGGGTTTCCGCGCCACGGTGAAGTCGGGAGAAATCGAGCAGATTCTCGATCAAGGTCACCAGCTTCTCGATATTGCGGAGCGTGATGCCCAGGTAGTCCTTCTGCGTCTCGGTGACCGGGCCCACCTTCTCGTTGAAGATCATGTCCGTATAACCCATGACCGACACCAGCGGCGTACGCAGTTCGTGAGACACGTTGGAGAGAAGATTGGTCTTCATCTCGTCCAGCGTCTTCAGTTCTTCGTTGGCGTCGTGGAGCTTCTCGCGGGCGCGGGTCACCTCCTCCAGAGAAACCTGGAGGTTCTCCAGAAGTTGGGCGTTGCGGATGGCCACGGCCACGTGGGGCGCCATCTGCTCCAGCACCTCCACGTCGTGCGACGAGAACGCCGCCTCCTTGCGCGCGCCCAGGTTCAGGGTGCCGATGATGCGACCCGTGGCATAGAGGGGCACACAGAGACAGCTGCGCGTGCCTTCGGGGAAATCGCTCACGAACGGCCATTCACCGGAGGTCAGGTCGTCAACCACCAGACATTCCCGCCGCCGTGCTACCCACGCAGAGCACGCGCCGTCGTCGTCAATACGATGACTCTGGCCCGTGGCGCGCTGCTCGGGCCACAGCTGGCGCGGCACGAACGAATCGCCTCGATCGTTCAGCAGCGACAATTCCGCGTGGTCGAAGTTCACCAGCTTCTTCACCTCGACCACAAGGCTATCGTAGAGGCGCCCCGCTTCCAGGCTCGAGTTGATGACGTTCGCGATCTGGCTGATGGCGCTCAGCCGTTCGGCGCGCTCCCGCGCAGCCCGTTCCAACCGCACACTCTCGGTCACGTCGCGAAAGATGCCCTCCATCCCAACGACCCGGTGCTCGTCGTCATGGATCAGGTTGCCCGACAGCTCGACGCAGATGGCCTTGCTGTCGCGCCGAAGCATCATCACCCGCGACCGTTCCACGAACCCCTTCTCCTCCAACTCGGCCGTGAAACGGTCCAGGTCGTGCCCTTCCAGGAACAGACCGCGCAGGTTCTGCCCACTGACTACGTCGAGGTGATCGAACCCGAGCACCTCAATGCCCGCCGGGTTGAGGAACAGGATGACACCGTTCTTATCCGTCTGAAAGATGCCGTCCCGCATCGATGTAACGAGATTCCGGTACCGTTCCTCCGACTCCTCCACCTGCTTGATGTTCGCCTTCAGGTCCAGAGCCATCTTGTTGAAGGACGTGGCCAGTTCTTCGATCTCGTCGCCGGTACCAATCTTCAGTTTGAGTTCCAGATCGCCCTGGCCGATGATCTGCGCGCCCTCGTTGAGCAACAGCACTGGGCGGACAATGTTGTTGTGCACCGTCCGATACGCGTTGAGGCACAACACGGCAAGACCCGCGATACAGCAACCAAAGGCGATGGCGGCCGCGCGTCCAATCGGCGCGAACACCTCCCGGGCGGGCCGATACACACCGATGAAGATGGGAGCCCCGTCGAATAGACGGTCGTATGCCAGAAGCACGTGCAGCGTCTTGTCACCCGCCTGATACGTGAACAACTCCTCTGTGCCGCTGTGTCCCTTTTCAGGATCCTTCAGGATCTTCTCAAGCTTCGGATCGATGGGCTTCTTCGCCAGGACGGGACTGTCGGGATCGGCCCCTTCCTGGAGATACGATACCACCATCCGAGGCGGCGTTGTGCCCCCCGAATCGCTCTCGTAGAAGAACTGGTACACGCTGTCCGACGGCTTCCCGCTTCGGAAGGGATCGAATCCCAATGCGTACTTCAGAAGACTACCGGCGTCGAAGATCTCGGCGATGAACCCGACACGCTCGCTCCCAGCCCCTCCCAATACGGGAGTCACACTGAACGCCACGTATCGCCTCAACTCGGGGATGTATCCCAGATCCAGGAAGATGGGCGTCTCCACACGCTCGGGCAACAGCGGCATGTCACCCCGCCAGATGCTGAGCTCCCGTGTGCTAAGGACAACGTGGCCTTCGGCGTCGTAGAGTCGGAACGTAGACGGCATGCCCAGGGCCGCGTCCGCGCTCGCTTGCTTGTCCAGGTGGGCAGTGAGTTCCCGTCGGACAGTCACATCGCTCGACAGTCGGGGAACCCCGAATTCGTTGGGCGTCAACGCACCGATGACGACCGGATCCAGCGAGACCTTCAGGACACTTCTCAGACGCGCCTCGCAGGCAATACGAATGCCTGCGGTGGTCGTCTGGGCCGCCGTGAGCAGCGTGCCCTTGACGGCGTTCCCCTGCCCCTCACGGGCGGTGATCACGCCCACGGCCAACGCGATGGTCAGAGGCAGGATCCCCACCCAGAGGATGGAGGTAAGGATTTTCCGTTCAATTCCCCTGCGGGGAACACTCGTGTGCATACGTATCTCGGGGCGCGGCTACTCGGCAACCCGCCCGCTGCCGATCAGTTCATCCACTTTCTCAAGCAACTGGTCCACTTTGAAGGGCTTCGCGAGGTACTCGTCGGCGCCACACCCGAAGATCCGCTCGATGTCCTGTTCCTTGGTCAGACAGGTCACGGCCATGATCGGGGTGCTGCGCGTCAATTCGTTCTCGCGAAGAGCCTTGCAGACCTCGAACCCGTTGATTTCGGGCATCAGAAAATCAAGAAGGATCAAATCGGGCGAGAGTTGAGCGGCCTTGAGCCCCACTTCCGTGGCATTGCTCACTTTTATCAGTTCAAACCCCTCGTCCGTCAGGATCTTCTCCATGAGGGCAAGCGCGTCCGGATCGTCATCCACTATCATTACGCGCTTCTTCGACGAACCCTTGTCGCGTGGGAACATGTCATACTGTTCCCGGAATGCATCAAGATCCTCTTCGAGAATCCGGTAGTGCCCACCGGGTGTCCGAGAGGCCTTGATCAAGCCCTGCTTGATCCAGTTCTTGATGCTGTGGTGGGTAACGTGGCAGATCTTGGCCGCCTCAAAGGTTGTGTATGCCTTTTGCTCTCGTTCACTCACTCTTCGAGGACCTCCCTTGTGCCTCACACAGCGGGTTGAGGCGTCTGATTTCGTAGAATGCGTACATTCTCTGACAATTATAACCCCCGGTTCGACAGTGTGTCAAATCCTTTTTTGTGGTATTCGCATTTCGACATATCCGGCCCGCTTTGCGCAACTCTCGACGGACCTGTTCCCTCATACGGGCTCGCCACTCCTCGAGTCGGCAGCTAGGGCGTCCCCAGAGCCGCCGGCGCCCATTCTACAGCGGCGCGCCGAGCACTTCGCAAACCAAACGCGACTCTTCATCGGCTAACCCGGTGGCCACCAGATTGGTCTGCCACGGATACAATGACATAACGATGCGGTATTCGATCACCCACAATGACGTGGCACACAGGGCGAGACCCAGGGCCACTCCGAAGTAACGTCTCAGGAGCGAGCCCGCGGCCCGCCGACGTGCCCCGCGCGCAGCGTGGATCACTTCGTCTTCAGCGGGATTGGCCTCGGCGTCCACACACGCTTGGCGCAGGCTCGGCAAGGCCCAGTACGGGTAGACCGCCCCCACCACCGCGACAGACAACAAGACGACCCACCACAGAATGCGGGTTACCGTCATCCAGGTTGCCGAATCCCCGCCAGCCAATTGGAAGACGGTGATGCTACTGAGGATGACGAACATGGCCAAGCCTGCTGCCGCGAGGAAACGGCGGGCCGAGCTGGGATGGGACACGGTGGCGTACGCACCGCCGGCACCCATGAGCTTGGACAAGGCAAACGCGACCATATACGCGGCCAGAAGCGAACCCAATCCGCGCACACACAGCCGTCCCGGAAGCATGTAGGGACGGCGTGCCTCCTCGATCCGTTGGGCGCGGCCGTTCTCGAAATCCCGCAGCCGCTCCACGGCCGTCTCGATCGCGATGCGTTGTTTCATTTGCGCCTCTTGCGGCCCCGTGGACTCGATCTCCGCGATCCGTTCCCGAGTACGCGAAGCGAACAACTGAATCGAGAGCCCCAGGTGGGCCTGCGCGCTGGTACCCGCCAAGGGGTTGCCCGCGCCGCTGGGGCCGTCGCGCAAGGCACCCGCCCCCACGTGCTGCCCCATCGTTTCGATATGGTCAAGCCAGGAATCCCACTGCTGAAGTCGATCCTCGCCGAGTTGCACCTCGGCGCGCGCGGCAGCCCGGTCGATGAACGCATAGAGGGGAGCGGCACATTGATCGACCGTTTCGCGGCAGATGTGGGCGTACCGCTGCCCGGATTGAGGCAGATCGGAGGACCACAGCGGCATCGGAAAGGTGACGGGGCTCGCGCTTGAGTTGGCCCGGGCGATCAGAGCTAGTGCTTTCCGAAGCCCCTCGTCCTCCCCGGTCGCCCATGGAAGCGCCGCGGCTTCGAGATACAGGGGCAATGAATTGCCCGGGGCGTTCTCGGCGGCCACCTGGAACTGGGTCTGAGCGTCAGCGGCCTTGCCTTTGGCGAAGAGACGGCACCCGTACTGGATCGCAAGGGCCCAGTTTCCGGGGTCGGCCTTCAGCGCCTTCTCGAAAGACGGAAGGACCAAGTCCTCTTCCTCGACGCCCGCAAGCGCTTGCAGGTATTTCGGTGTCGGGATGTCGCGGCTCTTCTCGTCGTAGAGCACCGCCTGCCGCAAGAACACCCGCGCCTGTTCAGGCGGCTTGGTTATGGCGCTGAGATAGAGACGTTCCGGGTGCGGGTAGCGAAAGAACCGCTCCGACAGCCACAAGAGCGACGCGAACGACACGAGAAGCACCACACACCACCGAAAGGCATGTCGTACGCGGCGCGCGCCGATGCAATCGCCGCCGTCGCCGTATGAAGGAAAGCGTGGAACGCCTTCGCTCAAGCCTTGCCCCCCATGAGAGCGCGCGCGATCTGTTTGCCCTCTTCCACACCGGGTTGATCGAAGGTCTGCACATTGTAGAGGCGGCCCGCCATGGCCGTTTCCACCTCAAGCATGTAAAGCAACTGCGCCACCGTGTGCGCATTGAGCCGGGGCAGCGTGATGCGCGAGACGGGCCGGCCGCTGATCTTCAGCGCGTCCATGGTCCCGCGCAATTCAGCCGCCATCAGTTTGTTCATGGTCACGCCGCGAAGGTATGCCAGTTGCTTCACAGATTTCAGCGCGTCGGGAATCCGCGCGGTCTTGTCGAACCGCCGCACCTCGAGGATGTTGAGTATCTTGTCGTTCGGTCCTTCCCGGTACAACTGCACCTGGGAATGCTGATCGGTAGCGCCAAGGGCCTTGATCGGGGTCTGTCCGGCAAAGACCTCCTCACCGTCCAGGCTGTACCGCTTGCCCAGGCTCTCCGCCCATATTTGGCGGTACCAGTCCGCTACGTCGCGCAGGCCGTCCGCATACGGCATCATGACGGACATCACCTTGCCTTTCTCGGTGTCGGCAAGATACTGCACCGCCGCGCGCAGGTACGCGGGATTCTCGGTGAGCGACGGCTTGGCGCACCGCGCGTCCATGGCGCGGCACCCGCTGACCATGGCGTCGATGTCCATTCCCAGCATGGCGGCGGGGAAAAGGCCCACCGGTGAAAACACCGAGAACCGCCCCCCCACGTTCAGCGGCACGGTGAAGCTCGTCAGCTTGTATTGGTCGGCCACGGGATGGAGCAGACTGGGCGGAGCATCCTTCCCGCGCGGGTTCGTCGTGACGACCAAATGGTCCTTCACCGCCTTCTTGCCGAGCTTCTTCTCGATGGCGTCGATCACGATCATCAACTGGCTCATGGTCTCGGCCGTACCGCCGGACTTGGAAATGACGTTGTACAACGTCTTCTTGGGCGGACAGATCCGCATCATGTCGCGGAAGGTCACCGGGTCGATATTGTCCATCACGAACAGGCGGGGGCACCCCTTGCGGCCGCGCCGGGTCATCATGTTGTAGTACTTCGGCTTCAGTGCGGTCGCGAGGGCCGTAATGCCCAAAGCAGACCCGCCAATGCCGAGGATCACCAGATTGTCATAGCCACGTTCCAGGAACGTGGCCGCCGTTTCCTTCACAGACTTGATGACCTTGGTGTCCTTGTGGAGATCCCAGAATCCGTAGTCGCCATTCTTCCTCTCTCTGCGAAGAATCTTGTGGGCGGCCGCGATTCGCGGCTCGATGGCCTTCAACTCGGCCGGCGTGATGCCATGGTCTTTGCCAACCGCGGCCGATTTGGCGCGGGCTACGTCGATACGGATGTCAAGATTCATTGGTCTTCCACCTCTGCCTGTCGTTTCGCTTCGAACAACTTCCGATATGCCGTGTACACACCTTCGCTGGGCCCTTTGACGACGCGGACCCCTGGAAGAGATTCAAGGAACATGCGACCGTAGTACTTCGTCACCACGCGCCGATCCAGAACCAGTATGACGCCTGAGTCTGTCTTTCGGCGAATCAACCGGCCGAATCCCTGCCGGAACTTGATGACCGCCTGCGGTACCGTGAACTCCATGAAGGACTTGCCGCCGCTCGCATCGATCGCCTCCGCGCGCGCCTCCAATATGGGTTCGGTAGGTACGCGAAACGGAAGTTTTGGGAGTATAACACACTGCAATGCGTCGCCGGCAACGTCCACGCCTTCCCAAAAACTGTCCGTTCCGAAGAGCACGCTGGACGGATCGGCCCGGAATTCGTCGAGCAGCCGGGTCCGTGCGGCGGCCCCCTGTTTGAGGGGCTTGATCCCTGCGTCGCGGAGTTCCGGTTCGAGCTTCCGGAACGCGTAATCCAGCGCGTAGAAGGAGGTGAACAAGATGAACGCGTGCCCCTTGGAAGCCGTGAGCGCCCTGCGGATGTGATTCACGGTCTCGTCCAGGAACCCGGAGTCGTTCGGCTCGACAATGTCCGTCGGGATGCATAGGAGCGCCTGCTTCTCGAAATCGAAGGGCGAATCGAGCATCACCCCCTCGAAGGAGCGTCCCTTGATACGGTCGAGACCGATCCGGGACGACAGGAAATCGAAGCTCTGCTTGACGGTCAACGTGGCCGACGTCATCACCATCGCGTCCAGGTTCGAGTAGACCCATTCGGCCAGCGGCTCGCCTACGTGCAGTGGACACGAGACCACGCGGACGATGTGCTTGTTCTTGCCGTCAATCTCCACCCAGCGCACCGTGTTGGGCTCAAGTTCCTCGGTGGTCGCAGCCACGAACGAGGTGGCCAGACGCTGGAGCCGGTCGCGGTACCCTTCAAGCTCCCCAATCTCAGTCACATACGCCGATTCCTGGCCGCTGCCGGGCGGCTCGATCTTCTTCAGAAGGCGGATGAGCGTGTTCACCGACTTCGCGCAGTTGATGGTGTCCTCCGCCGTGGGAAGGACGTATACCGAGCGAATATCGCGCCAAGCGTCCTCGGCAAGGTGCTCTTCTCTGAGTCGCCACTTGATATCGCGGCCTACCTGGCCGCAACGATCCGCCGTGAGTGCGCGGATGGCGTCGAATGCGTTCCACAACCCTTCCCGGGTCATGGCCAGGTGCGGCAATACGTCGTTGTCGATATGGGTCAGCAGTTCTTCCTGCTGCTTGCGCGTGATTCCCTTTTCGCGAATCAGCTTCGTTTTCAGGAAAGGGATGAGTCCGCGCTCACGGCCCCGTTCGCTGCTCACGAACCGACCGATGAGGGTCGTCGCCCCCGCCCGCGTCACACGCATCCCGAAATATTCGGTCGCCGAATCCTCCACGCTATGTGCTTCATCGAGAATCAGACGTTTGAACGCGGGAAGCACGGCCAAGGACGTGAAGTTCCCGGTTTCCTTCTTGATGGCCAGGTCCGCGAACAGCATGTGATGATTCACGACCAGGATGTCCGCTTTGGCGACCGCACGCCGTGCTTTACCGATAAAGCAACGCTTGGGATCGGGACAGTTGGACAGCCGACACGTGTCCGCTTCGGAGCACACCCGCTCCCACACGTCTTTGGGCGCCACGAACGGCAGGTCGGACCGGCTTCCGTCTTCAGTCTTCTCCGCCCAGTCGAGGATCGCCTGCAAACACGCCTCGTCCCGTTCATCCTCGAACAGGGTCGCCTCGGAATGGACGCGCCGCAGTTTGCGCTGGCAGAGGTAATTGCTTCGTCCTTTCACAAGCACGGTATTGAATTCGAGGTCCAGACACCGCGCCAGGAGCGGAATGTCTTTGTGAACGATCTGCTCCTGAAGATTGATGGTCCGGGTGGACACCACGATCCGTTCCTTGTTCCGAATCGCCCACAGCACAGCCGGCAACAAGTAGGCAAACGTTTTCCCAACCCCCGTCGGCGCTTCCAGCACAGCCACCCCGTTGTCGTTGAACGCCTGAGCCACGGCCCGCATCATCTCGGCCTGTTGCGGCCGCACCTCGAAATCGGGCACCGCCTCGGCCAGTTTCCCAGCCGGCGACAGGTAGCGGTCGAGTTCGGTCGGGTCGAGGGGCGTCTTGTTGGTATGGATGAACGGTTCAACCACCACATACACCCGTTCAACCACATTGTCGACGATATAGACGCCATGCCCATTGAACCCGAACACGGACGCCAGTTGCAGGTCCGCTTCCGACGGCGCAATCTCGCCCGACGGATGGTTGTGGATCACCACTTCGCGAGGGTCCAACCCCTCCATGAACGCAGGCACCGCCCCCTCGTGACCCCGCGCGCAGACACGCACCGACTCCACGATGCCCGAAGGCGTAAGCGCCCCGGCGAAGAAGACCTCGCGCCCGCCCACCTCGTCGATGGCGTCGCGGATGTGCTCCATCGCCTCAGACGTGAAACGGCTGGCTGTGTCCTGACCAATTTCCATGGGGATTGACTTCAGTCTTTCTACGATGGCGTTACGGGCACCCGGAGTTGGTTGTTCCAGAGGCGGGACAACGTCGCTGCCGGCCGGGATAATAGCAGGAACCCACACCCCAATTCAGCAAGCAGAATTGGGAGGAACCGGGGACTACGCCAGACGGGCGCGGGAACTGGGGACTGTACCAAGCGAGCGAGTCCACGAGCGAGACGGGACTGTCCCCAATTCCCAGTCCTGCCGCCGGACCCCCTACTCAGACACCACCCCCCGCTTCGCCACCTCAACAACCCGACCCACCACAATCCGCTTCCCGGGCCGGTCATTGACGACCACCGTCGAATCGCCCAGATACGCCACGTCCTGCAGCGCAAACGGGGCCACCCCAGCCTCGATGGTCTTGCTGTTGAACTCCTCATCGATGAGATAGAAGTCCTTGCCGTGCGAGTTCACCATGAACCGTTTCCGGTCGGGCAGGTACGCAAGCCCTTGGATACCGTACGCGCAAATGAAGTCGGTCCGGATTTCGCGCACGCACTCGTACCCCTCGTCGAATTGGACGATGTAGTCCACGTGGTCATTGTCCCAGTAGGACTCGGCGACATACCGGAACCGGCCATGCACGGCAATCCCGCCTGCGCAGATCCCAAACCACTTGGCCACGTCGTGTTCCGCCACCATCTCCAGAGTCTTCGCATCGTACTCGCAGATCCAGTGCTTGTCGGTCCCTTCCTTGCAGCATTCCGACACGGCCGCATAGATGCGGCCTTCGTGGTACGCAATCCCGCCGTGGTGCCATTTCAGCTTCGGCCCCCGCGCGACCACCTTGCCCTGAAGGTCGTGCTTCACCAGCCGATGGGTCAACTGCACGTACACGTGCTTACCATCCGTCGCGATGCCCTGCTGGCCCCCTTCCGCTTCAGGAAAGGATCGAATTACCTCGATTCCGAGCGTCGGCTTCGGCTTGTCAGACACGGCATTTCCCTCTCCCGCGAACGCTGCAGCAGACACAAGACCCCCGCAAACAACCAGTACCAACCATTTCATCAGTTCCACTCCTCTCCACTTCGTTGTGGCCGGTCTCCCGCCCCTTCCGGCAGGAGAAGTGGCACGGGCTTCCAGCCCGTGATTCTACCTACCACGACCTTCCGATCCGGAAATCACGGCCAAGATGGCCGTGCCACATCCGGCCACCGAAGGCGTCCTCCCCGCATGCGCGGAGCGACGGGGTGGCGCCGCCCTACCGCGCCTTCCCTTCGTGTGGATGCGCCGTGGTTCCGTTGTCCACCGTCCATTCCCGTTCCCACCGCTTTTCAATCCCGGCCCGCCATTCTTCGGCGGCCTCCGTCAACTCGGCAACCAACTCGGGGTGCTCGTCCTTCAGATTCCGCGTTTCCCCCATGTCTTCGTCAAGGTTTGCCAAATGTACAGCGTCCTCTGCCGGGGCGCCTTCCACCAGCACACCGTCCAACACCAGCTTCCAGGGCCCCTGCCGGACCGCCGTCTGACCGTCCATCTCCCAGAAGATACGGTCATGGGGCGGCGCATCGGACTCTTTCGCCAGCAGAGGCAGAATATCGACCCCGTCGGTCTCGTAGTCCGATGGGTCTCCGCCCGCGGCCTTCAGCATCGTTGGAAAGATGTCCATCGCCGCGCACGCTGTATCGACGACCTGCCCCCCCGGAATCGCCTCGGGCCAACTCATGAGCGCCGGCATGCGGATGCCGCCCTCGTATAGACTGAACTTGTGTCCCTTCAACCCGCCTGCCGATCCGCCGTAGTAGGGGTCCTCGGTACCGTCCAGCCAGTTCCGCGTCTCCCGGGAGGGACCATTGTCGCTCTGGAAGAACACGCACGTGTTCTCCAATTCCCCCGCATCCTCGACCGCCTTGAGAATTGCCCCCACGCTATCGTCGACGGCGCTGAGCATGGCGGCCATGATGCGACGGTCCCACGGCAGGTCCGGGAACCGGTCCAGATACTTCTGAGGCGCATGCATGGGGTAGTGGGGCGCATTGTAGGGGACATATAGAAAGAACGGGGCATCGTCCGACGCCGCGCGCCGGACATGGTCGATGGCACGTTCCGTGATCATTTCCGTGAAATACCGGCCGTTGTCGTAGACTTCCTGGCCGTCCTGCCACAGGTCATGGACCGGGTCGCTATGATTTCCCGCCATGCACCAGTAGAAGATGTGCGAATAGTAGTCGATACACCCCGCCAGGAAGCCGAACCACTCGTCGAACCCATGGTTGTGGGGTTGGCACGGTTCCGTGACGCCCAGATGCCATTTTCCGACCATGCCCGTCCGGTACCCCAGCCCTTTCAGCGCCGTCGCAAGCGTCGGGACCTTGGGCGGAAGGCCGGTTGCGGTGCGATGTCCACCAAGAATGGACCGAACCCCCGCATTTCCTGGATACCGGCCCGTCAACAGCGCCGCTCGGGACGGCGAGCATACCGGCGAATTGGAATACCAGTTCGTGAATCGGACGCCCGACTCGGCCACACGGTCCAGATTCGGCGTAACGAAATCGGCTGCCCCCATGCACGACAGATCCCCGTAGCCTTGGTCATCGGTCAGGAACACAATGAAATTTGGCCGTTTCACGATTCAAGCCTCCCCGATGCCCGGCACACCGGCATTTTCCCCATCCAACTGGCAAGAAGCATGGTAGTCGGCCGTCCTCGTCATATCAACCGGCACCGTCTGGGCGGGAATTGGCCTCGTGAGTGACGAAAATTGTCACTCAGGGCGCTCGTGGTACGGAAATGGACACGTCATCCACGACGCCCAAACCAGGAAGAATCCCCTAAGCCACTGCAACCAGATAGTTTAACGAGTATTCGCGAGATTTGGCACGGATGTTGTACTTAGTCGTGGCAAGTTGAATCGGAAGGACATGGCCCTGGCGTACGGGGTCATCTGAACGAAAAGTTTAAAAACGGTCCACGGTAGACACGAAAGCAGGAGGATTGAACTATGAAGCGTAAAGAAGGTTTCACA
>JAAEQP010001567.1 GCA_024231375.1 bacterium
AGAAGGCGCTACCGACTTCCTCGCTCTGCAGCACGGCCATCAGACGGTTGCAGGGCCACCGCTCCGGATAGCGGATGAACTCCACGTGGCCGTCCATGAACAGGAAGTTGCAGCCACCAGGCGCGTGGTTGAATTCCTGGCCCAAGTCCGTGCTTACCCAGTCGCCCGATACCGGGATAGTGCTCTGGGCCATGGCGGTCGCGGCCGGGTTGTTGATGTCGGAGATCATGAAGCGCTCGATGCCCTCACGCAGACGGTACACCGTGGTGTCGCCGGACGAGATGTCGTTGTCGTTGTCCACCGGATCTCCCAGCCCACCGTACACAGCGCCGAACAGATCCACCAAGCCGGGGATACCGGCGGCTTCGCCGATCATGGACATGATGTCGCCGGGAGCGATATCCGGAACGCCAACCGTGACGCCAGGCCACATGACATTGTAGCCGAAGTAAATGTACGAGCAGGTGCCGTCGTCCGGCTCGCACGCGTAGAAGTTCGAGTTCGGAACGCCAGCGGTCGCAGCCATGGTGCCAGCGCGGTCGATGATGACCGAGGCCTCGTCATCGGCTGCGTCGAATACGCCTTCCGGATCGTTGCCGGTCACGGCCGACGGGCAAAGGAGAATGGCCGGGTCCGTCAAGTACTCCGGATACACCGTCATGCAGTCGATGACGAATTCGCCCGAGATTCCGTCGCAGTCATACAACTTGTTCGGCGGGAACTTCTCACCTTTTGATTCGTTGGCATACATCTTCGCGACGAGGCCAAGTTGCTTCAGGTTATTCTGACAGGATGCCCTTCGGGCTGCCTCCCGGGCACGGGCCAAGGCAGGCAACAGGATGGCGGCAAGGATGCCAATGATAGCGATGACGACCAACAATTCGATCAGGGTGAAACCACGTCTTCTCATAATTCCTCCTCCTGAACCGGCGGCCAGTCCGCCAGTAGCATGTGGCATGGACAGAAGCCTGTGATTCAACGGCCGACGAGAAGTCCCTCCAGGTCCCGAGTCCCCTTCGAGAATTGCCCCTCCTGCCGGGCCGTGGGTCACGGCTGAGTCCATGCCGTGTCCATGGGGATGCCATGGTGGATAGTCCGGATGGCCAACGGTGTCGCGACCTGAGTATCCCCCAAGGCGAGCCCCTTGCGATTCATTCTACTCCTGGAATGGACATCGATGAATGGGTGAACGTGCACAGAACATGGACTTTTTCGACACCTGAGCGGAGGCCCTAGAGGGGAGGGGGGGAGTGCTTCTTGCGATAAGCACTGGGCGATTCGCCCCGATAGCGCTTGTAGAGCCGGGAGAAATAGAAGGCGTCGTTGTACCCCACGCGCCACGAAGCTTCCTGGACGGTCATGTCGGGATAGGTCCGCAGATACTCCTCGGCGCGCTGGAGTCTCGTCTCGATCTGGAGTTGCTTGAAGGACGTGTGCAGCCGTTTACGCAGCATGTGCGAGATGGAGGACGGGCTGCGGCCCACAGCAGTGGCCACGTCGGTCAGGGCGACCGGTTTGTCCACGTGTACGCTGAGGTACTCGACGATTCTATCGAGGACCATGTCGCTACGCAACGAAATGAGACGCCGGGACAGGACGCTGTCCACGAGTGCGGAGAAGATACCGATGATGTGATCCAGGTTCCCGGGGTCCGTGTGCTGTATCGACTCGTATGCGCGGATCAGTGAGGGGTCGCCTACCATCGTCTGCCACTCGCGTGCGGGCCACGCGGGCAAAGCTTCGTGAATTCGTATCTCCGCAATCATGAAAAAACCGAGCAGTTTCTCGTCGAGAAACGCCGGGCGAATGACGCCGACAAGACCGGCGGGGCATTCGTATCGAACGATCTCGCGGCTGACCATGGCTTGGTGCAGTTTCGACCGGTCCAGGCTGTGGCACTGGTCCTTGCTGAACAGGTGGTGTTGGACGAGGTCGCAGAAATGGCCGGGAGGACGATCCTCGCCCCCGATGGCGCCGTACTGACCGTAGGGGCTGTAGAGCATAACGCGCACCCCGAAGCAGGCCGCGAAGTGGTCGAAGATCTCGCGAACCGCGGGTTGTACAACGATGCCCAACGGACTTGACATGACCGACGCTCCTAGCGCGAGCACACCCCCGAACGACGTTCGGGATCCCCGTGTGCCCCCAATCCTATGAGATTATTGCCGATAGGGGCGGCCTGAGTCCAACGGGTGCCCCGCGCCCGGAATGCGGCCTCCCCTAGTGGGTATCGAGTGACGCGGAAGAGCGGGTCAGCGGTAGCGCGTGCTGGGCGATAGACATGAGCGCCTGTTCCGCGGCGCCCGTGAAGGCGGGGCATGAGACCGAGACGACGTGCAGTGCACCGGCCATGCTGAGGCCGGACGCGACTGGCACCAGAATCTCGTGGATCGCCGGACGGGGTTCGCGACACGGTCCACCGGAGTAGGACGTGGGAAGTCCCCTGTGTCCCATCTCCAGAAGATGGCGCCCGGTCGCCTCGAACCGACTCAGCCCGCATCCGTCCACGCCGTCGATTTGCATAGCGGCCTCGAGGACGGCCCCGACACGCCGGGCCTGGTCGGGCGCGGCGGCGATCGCCTGCCGCAGGTGTGCCAACGTCTCCTGCAATTCAGAAATCTCCTGGATCGAACCGGCAGCGCCGACGAAGGTTCTCCGGGCCTCACCGCGGGCGCCGCTCTCAGGCAAGCCAGACGTCGGCGGGCCCGCTTGCCTTGGGCGGCGCGATGGGCGGACCCCATTCGCGCCCTATGGCGGGACGTAGGGTATACGGGCGCGGATGAAGATGCAAGGAGTCGGCGCAACCCCAATCGCCGGACAAGACGGAGCGAAACAGAGGGACTGAGGAGCTGTTCAAGAAGTCATATGCGCACGAAAACAGAAGCGAAAACGCCGGGACTGACCCCAGCGAGCGTAGCGAGACGGGTCTGTCCCTGGCCTTTTCGCGGGCTTCGTGAACAACTTGCGGGCTCTTTCAACAGCCCCTCTGTGAAGCCGCTGCACGAGCCATATGCGCGCGAAAACAGAAGCGACAAACGGGGACTGCCAAGCTCTCGCGTCCCATTATTGACCTTCTTAGGGCAACAATGGGTGGCTGTCCCCCGCTTATCGCGGCCTAGACGCCAAGACCGAGACATTTTCAACAACCCCACTGTTCCCCCGCTTATCGCGGGCTACGCGTCCCCCTCTTTCGAGTTCAGCGGTGTCGAGACTCCGTTCAAAAGCGACTGTCCCTGTCGCCTCCTGCTATCCCGCGATCAGGGCGCAAGGAGCGCATGCACACCCGCATGGCCAAATCGCCCTTGCGCCCATCGGGAAGACGGATTATCATCGTTAAGAACTGGTGTGTGATGGCGGCGCGCAACACGTCCCGCAAGGCTGCCCGGTAACCTGACTATAGCCGAAGAGGGGGATCCTTCATGCGTTCGTCCGAAAGGGGAGACACAGGAACGAGTCCAGGACGGAGTTGTAGGGTGGCTGGACTCGTTGGATGCCTCCTGCTCGCATGGACCCAACTTCCCGCGTCAGCGCAGGATGACTTCGAACTGCGCCGACAGCAGTTGCTTGACCAGTATGCCACGGGACCCTCCAGTGGGCCCTACGTCGAACTCACCCGGCTTGCCACGGGCCGGGCGCCGAACGAAGCCGGCGTTCTCGCGGCCCTGAGTCAGATCGACGCGCGCGTGGACTGCGCCGACTTCCGGCTCCATGGAATTCTCCGACTCCTCTACGACCACGCCGACGACCCCGCGCTCGGCACCGCCCTGCGGGACAGCGCGAAGCTGTCGGTGTTGGGCTTCAAGTACTGGCCGGACGAACCGGGCGTCGACTCCATGTGTACATGGTCGGAGAATCATCACCTCCTCTTCAGCGCGGGGGCCTATCTCGCGGGACAGTTGTATCCCGACGACACCTTCACGAACTCCGGGCAAACGGGCGCCGAACTGATGGCCGCCCATCGCCCGCGTGTCCTGCGTTGGCTGGAACTGCGCTACCGGACCGGGTTCAGCGAGTGGCTTTCCAACGTCTACTACGACGAGGACCTCGTGGGCCTCGTGAATCTCGTCGATTTCTGTAACGACACGGATCTCGCGTTGCAGGCCACCATGGTCACCGACCTGCTCTTGTTGGACATGGCGTTGAACTGCTACCGCGGCGTGTTCGGCAGCACCCACGGCCGCAGCTACGAAGGCCACAAGAAGTGGGCGGCCTCGGAGAGCACGTCCGACACCCAGTGGCTGCTGTTCGGCATGGGATCGCTGGGCACGAGCAACATGAGCGCCACGTGTCTGGCCCTCACCGACCGCTATCGGATGCCGCCCGTCATCCACGGTATCGCCAACGACGTGGATCGGCCGGAAGTCATCAACCGGCAGCGCATGGGCATCCGCCTCGAGGAAGCGGCCCGGTGGGGATTGGGATTCACGGACCCCGAGGACGGGATGGTGTGGCTGACCCTGGAGGCCTATTCCCACCCGCAGACCCTTGAGCTCTTCGTTTCCATGCTCGACGCCTACAACTGGTGGGACAACGCGTTTTTCGCGCCCTTTGCCGCCCAACGGACCTTGATCGAAACCACGCGCGACGCGGGCGGTCTCGCCGCCCTGGCCGCCGCCTATGAGAAAGACCTCTGCCGAAATCTCAGGGACGAAGTGAACATCTATACCTATCGGACGCCCCACTACATGCTCAGTTCCGCGCAGGATTACCGCGAAGGCTACGGCGGCGACCAACAGCACGTCTGGCAGGCGACGTTGGGGGCAAACGCGGTGTGTTTCACCACCCATCCGGCGCAGTACACGGGCGATTCCCCCAACTACTGGACCGGGTCGGGCTGGTTGCCCCGGGTCGCCCAATGCAAGAATGTGGCCCTCGTGGTGTACAACGCCGAAGACCAGCCGGGCCTGTATGTCCCCAGCACCCTCGATTTCACCCATGCCTGGCTACCGCGCGATCAATTCGACGAAGTGATCGAGCAGAACGGGTGGGTATTCGCGCGATCGGGCGACGGCTATCTCGCCTTTCAATCACGCAACGACTACTCCTGGCAGACGGCCGTCGGGGAAGACCAGGATCGCGAAATGCTCGTGCCCGGTCGACAGAACATTTACGTCTGCGAACTCGGGTCCGCCGAGGAGTCGGGAACCTTCGCCGAGTTCGTGACGCAGATCTCCGCGGCCACGTTGACCTTCGGCGTCTTGAGCGTCCAGTACGACTCACCGTCCCAAGGCGCACTCGAGTTCGACTGGTCCGGCGCATTCCTCAAGGATGGACAGCCCGTCGATCTGGGCGACTACCCGCGCTACGACAACGCCTACGTCTCCGCCGAGTTCCCTGCTGGGCAGGTCGACGTGCAGCACGACGGAGCCACGCTATCGCTGGATTGGGACGCCCAAGAGCGCCAAGTGGACAGTGGGTCAGGACTGCCGACAATGAACGCCCCTGCCCTTGGGAGCGCGGCCGTCCTCATGCTGCTGGCGGCACGGGAGCGACTTCGACGCCGCTGAATCCGGCTGTTGCCTTGGATTCGAGTCCGCGCTTGCCGCGCGAAGCACGGCTTGCGCGGATGACTCGGAGCAGCATAGCCTCAACGGACGCAAGGGATGCCCTCCTTCCGTCATCCTGAACGAAGTGAAGGATCTCGTTCTCCCGACGACTATCCTGGAGTGCGGAAAGCGCCGGGACTGACCCCAGCGAAGTCCGCCGTAGGCGGACGAAGACGGGTCTGTCCCTGGCCCTCTTCGCGGGCTACGCGCCACGTCCGAGACTTTCTCAACAGCCCCACTGTCCTGCACTCCTCTCGCAGCCTCGCCATGCGGGCAGCCCCTTCTTCAACGGCCACGGGTTCGTAGTCCGCCCCTCACTCCGACGCGCCCTCACCCATTTCCGCAGGCAAGTCCACCTGTACGGCTTCCCCTTGGCCTACACTCACCATTTGGGACATCTGTCTGGACGTACCCGACTCGTCCCGGATCAGCGTCGTAAGCGTGTATGTACCCGCGGGGATCCCCTCGAACCGATAGCGGCCGTCCTCTCCGAGGCTAGCGGTCCCGATCGTGTCCAGTCGAACAAAGATGTCGTCGTCGAAGTCCAGCGGGGCTGATGCGGAACCTGCGCGGAGGAACACTCCGCTGGCGCCTGGAGACACCACCTGTCCCTCGATCACACCGGTTCCACTGAACTGAAACTCGACGCGCGTAACCTTGTCTCTCTCCACCAGGGCATCGCGGGTCTGGCGCATCTCAAGGCGGTCGCTGGGGGCGCTGTACGAGGCCAACACGACGTAGCTACCCTCAGCCAACTCGGCAAACTCGTAGCGCCCGCTTGCGTCCGCGTCTGTTGTCACGATGTCCTTGAGTTGGGAAGCCGTCTCCAGGTGCGCCGTCGCGATGCTGACGTGCCCGCCTTGGCCCGCGAAGTAGCCCCCGAGGAGAATCTCTCCCTCGATCATGCCGCCGCGGTACAGTGGGACTTGCACCTGGTTGACGCGTCCGCCCTCGACCGTGATATCCCTGACTTCCTGCTTGACGAAGCCGTCCGCCATGACAAGCAACGTCACGGTCCCGGGGGTGACCCCGGTGAAGCCGAACTCCCCGACGGATAGATCCTCGCGCTTCCGGGTTCCGAAGGATTCGTGCGCGGCTCCCACCCCGTCATCGAGCACGATCTGCCTGATCTCCGCGTAGCAGTTCTCAACCGGCTGGCCGGTTACTGCGTCGACCACCGTTCCCGCGATCTCCGCCGGGGCCTCCAAGGTCACGTTGAGGTTGCCGGTCTCGGCAGCCACCTGGATGTAGGCATCCGCGTAGTCCGGATGGTGGAAGGAAACCTGAGTGGTCTCGACCCCGGCCGTTCCGATGCGGAACCGTCCGCCCGGATCGGTCTTCGTCGCGCCCGACGATCCCACGTCGCCGGACACGGTGACCGTCACGTCTGAGATGGGTCGCCCCTGCGCGTCATGCACCAACCCCTCCACGAGCCGGTCTTCGGCCACCACCACGACCTCGACGTTGGAGAGCGTCTCACCAACCTCCAGTTCGATGAACGGTGTCAACGGCTTGTGATGATACACCGCGCCGGTTTCGGCGCTCTTCGCGCCCTGCACGTCAAAGCCATAGACGCCAAACGGAAGACTGTCGAAGGAGAACCGCCCCTCACTGTCGGTCTTGCTCTCCTCCGACCGGAACTCAACGAACTCGTCTCGACCCGGTCTGCGAAACATCACCACGCTGGCCGATGGAACCGGCCGCGTGCGTGTGTCGACGACCCGGCCTGAGACGGCGCTGGCTTTGTCGAAGACCAAGTCCACACGAGTGTCGGCGCCATCCGCGGGAAGTGCAACCCGTTTGAGGACCCTGCAGTAACCCTTGGCTGAACCTGCAAGTTCGCATTCGCTACCCGGCAGCATATGCTCGATGATGAAGCTGCCATCCGTGCCGGAGATCGCTTCGCCGTCGAGGTACGAGTTGTTCAGATAGATTCCCGCTGTGACGGTCGTTCCCTCGATAGTGTGCCCACTTCGGTTCACGGTCCGGCCGAGAACGCGAGCGCCCAGTTGGAACAGAAAGTCCATACCTTCCGCGACCTCGCCGGTACCGAGTTCGACATGAACCGTTTGGCGGCTCAAACGACTCCCCCTGCGAAACTCCCGAACCACGGTGTCCGGTGGATAGGCATGCACGTAGTAGTGACCGGGAACCAGTCCTCGAATCTCGTAGACCCCGTTGGCACTCGACTGGGTTTCGTTGTCGAAGACCATCCATTGGCCGCTCAGGTCAGCCCCCAAACGAATATCGGCCATCGGCTCGCCGGTCTCAAGCAGGCTCACCTTCCCCCGGATTGTGCCGCCTTCCGCCAGGAGTATATCCACGCCGGTAGTCGCTTCATCGGCCTTGGGCGTCACGACCGGTATCTCGGCTTGTGCCCACGTCACATCTTCCCCTCGCGCGAATACGGCGAGTTCAGTCCCGGCGGGCAGTCCCTCGATACAGTAGGCACCCTCTTCATCGGTCGTGGTTCGACTCACTGCCTCCACACGCACCCTGGCCTCGACGACCACGCCTTTCGCGGGCTCGCCTGTTGATTCGAATCGAACCGTTCCCGATACGCTACCAACTCCGGCAGGTGCCTCGTCCGAGGGGGGCGGAGTGGAGGGAGTATCTGGTGTTTCCTCGTGCGTGATCACTGGAGGAGGGATAGGTATCGACGGTGGCTCAACAATCGGCGGCGGGGCCGACCGCCCAGCCACCCATACCAGCACTCCAATAAGAACCACGGCACCGGCCAGGAATACGATCCGCGATCGAATGCCTCGTGTCATGGGCTGCCCCCTCAGGTGAGAACACTCGGATTCCCTGCTGCCCGCCACGTCATCATAGCACACCTGGTACACCACAAACCCACTCGTGCGCACTCATGATCGGGTTGGCTTTCGTTTGTGCCGATTCGTGACGGTTCGGATCGATTCGGCACGTTGCGACGCGTGGTGTGGGCGGGGTATACTTGGCCGTTGTCGGATCGGACACAATTCAACGATTCCTCAGGAGATAGGAGGCGACGTGTTTCCAAAAGGACTAGGCGACATGGCCGGTATGATGAAGAAGGCCATGGAGATGAAGCAGAATGTAGAGAAACTGAAGGAGCAACTTGCCGACGAGACCATGGAGGCCAGCGCGGGCGGCGGTATGGTCACGGTCGTGATGAACGGCAAGTTCGAACTCCTTTCGGTGAAGATCGACCCTGAGGTGATCGAAAAGGACGAGTCGGAAATGCTTGAATCGCTCGTGCAGGCGGCGGTGAACGAGGCCGTGGGCAAGGTGCAGGAGATGGTGAAGAGCAAGATGCAGGAAATGACGGGCGGACTGCAGATTCCGGGTCTGACGTCGTAATACTGGAATGATTCACGGACGCCTGACCGGGCGTCCGTGTTGTATTCACCATCGGGGAGTAGACGCGTGCGGGTGGTCTTCTTTGGAACGCCGGAACTGGCGGTCCCCTCACTGGCGGCCGTGGCGGAAGGCCATGAAGTCACGGCGGTGGTGTGTCAACCCGACCGGCCCAAGGGCCGGGGCAAGAAGATGCTGCCGCCGCCGACGAAGGTGTGGGCCGAGGCCCACGGCATTCTTGTCCACCAACCCACCAAACTGAACAGTGGCGCCTTCGAGGCGTGGCTGAAGGAACAGGCGCCCGAAGCCTGCGTCATCGCGGCGTACGGCCGGCTTCTGAAGCAGCCCATCCTCGATGTCCCGCCAAAGGGCTGGTTGAACCTGCACCCGAGCCTGTTGCCAAAATATCGGGGCCCCTCCCCCATTCAGAGCGCCGTTCTCAATGGCGAGACCGTCACTGGCTGCACCATCATGCGGTTGACGCTGGAGATGGACGCTGGCGACATTCTACTCCAAGAAGAGACGCCCATCGGTCCGGACGAGGACGCGGTGAGTCTCACGGACCGCTTGGCGGCCCAAGGCGGAGCGCTCCTGGCGCGTGCAGTCGGTCTGGTGGCAAGGGGCGAGGCGGAGTTCACGCCGCAAGACCATGACAAGGCCACGTACTGCACGATGTTGGAGAAGGCGGACGGACGAATTCGCTGGGGCAAACCGGCGCGTGAGATTCACAACCTCGTACGAGGCGCCTTGCCGTGGCCCACGGCACAGGCGTTGTGGCACGGCGAAGTGTGCAGGATTCACCGATCGACGGTGGTGGACGAATCGTTTCCGGATGCACCGGGAACGGTCGTGCGTGTTGAAAAGGACCGAGTGGTGGTGGCCACGGGTGAAGGCGGGCTGGCGGTGCTCGTGTTCCAGGCGCCGGGCAAGCGTGCCATGCCGATGGGCGACTACCTCCGCGGCAGCGCAATCGCCGTGGGCGATCACTTCGAGGAAGCCTGATTCATGCCCGTAGATGCGGTCCGCGACGGCGCAATTGACGTCATCCTCCGGGTGTTCGAGAAGAATGCCTATCTCGACGTGTCTCTGGACAAGACCCTACGCCGCAAGAAACTGAAGGAGCGGGGCCGCCGCTTTCTGACGCATCTGGCCTATGGGACGGTGCGGCACCGGCTTCTAAGCGACCACATTCTCACCCCGCTACTCCACCAACCGCTTGAGAAGCTGCCGAAACCGATTCTGGCCGTTCTCCGAATGGGCGCATTTCAGGCCCTGTTCTGCAATCAGGTGACATTCCCGGCCATGGTGCATACGAGCGTAGACCTCGCGAAGAAGCGAGGGCACGCGGGCACGGCACGGCTGGTGAACGCGGTGTTGAAGCGAGTCCCCCAGTCTCTGGACGAGGTGACGCTGCCAGACCCGGAACGTGAGCCCGTTCGGCATCTAAGCGTGCGGTATTCGCTGCCGGTATGGTTGGTGGAACAGTGGCATGCGGACTTCGGGGCAGACCGCGCGCGCGCCATGTGCGAGGCGTCGGACGTGCCCGCGGC
>JAAEQP010001568.1 GCA_024231375.1 bacterium
ACAGGAAGTGACCGTGCAGTCGGTCAGCGCGGCGCGCTTCTGCCAGGATATGATCGTGGTGGGTCCGGGGAATCCCAACAGCCGCTTTGGAGGCATCGCCGTGAGTGGCGGCGACGGAGTCGAAAAGGACGAAACCGGACTGAAATCGGTACGGTCGCTGGGGACCCGTGTGGCCGAGGTGGCCAAGTGTGTGGGGTGAGTGGAGAGTCGGTGAGTGGTGAGTTGGTGGACGTGTCACACCGCCGTTGCGTCAAATTCATAAGGAGCCCGATCATGCAACATGGCAAGACCAATCGGCGTGAGTTTCTGAAGAAGGGCGTGGCGGCGGGGGCCGCGGTTGGAGCGACGCTCTCGACGATGGCGGCCGCCAGCCACGCTCGGATCATCGGCGCCAACGACCGCATCAACATCGGCCTGATCGGCTGCGGAATTCGTGGGCCGTGGGTGATGAAGAACATGGTGCACAAGGCCAACGCCAACACCCGGTTGGTGGCCGTTAGCGAGATCTGGAAACAACGCCTGGGGGCCTATCAGCAAGAGGCCGAGAAGGTGCTCGGCAGCAAGCCGGAGAAGGCCTTTGGCGACTATCGCAAGGTGTTGGACGATTCCGAGGTGGACGCCGTGATCATCGCCACGCCCGCCCATCAGCATTGCGTGCAAACCACCGATGCGGTGAATGCCGGCAAGCACGTCTACGTGGAGAAACCGCTGGCCACGGTGATGCGGGACGTGGGCCTCTTGAACAAGTGCCACGATGCGGTCAACGCGTCCGGTCTGGCGGTGCAGAACGGTTCGCAGGGCGTCAGTTGTCCCGGCGTTCGCGCCGTGAAGAAGCTGGTCGCCGAGGGCACGCTGGGCAAACTCTTCCGCGTCGAATCGTGTGAGACGGCCGCAGTGCCCTATTGGATGAACTACCAGGGCCCCGAAAAGGAAGCCGACACCGATTGGAAGGGCTTCCTTTTCAATCGCGAGGACCGGCCCTTCGACGCCCACATGCACGCCAAGTGGATGGGCTACCACGACTTCTCCAGCGGCACGATCGGCGGCTGGATGAGCCACTTCATCAACACGGTCCACTTCATCACCGGTTGCGAGACGCCGGTGGCCGCGACCACCTTCGGCGGGAGTTACGCGCCGACGAACGATCCCCGTTGCGACGCTCCGGATCAGGTAACCGTGGTGCTCGAATATGCGGAAGGATTTCATACGCAGTTCGTGAGCCACTTCGGCAGTTCGATCGGCAGCGAGTCGACGGTTTTTATGTTCGAGAAGGGCACCGTGCGGACCCGTTTCGGCCACAACGTGGGCAACCCAACGGTTTCGGCCGAAGGCATCGACCGCAAATTCGAGGCCAAGAAGCTCTTGGAGGTCGATCCGATCTACCCCGGCGTGGCCCACGTCACCAACTGGTTCGACTGCATCAGGGGCGGCGGCAAACCGAACGCCAACATGGACTACGGCTATAAACAAGGCATCGCCGTGACGATGGGCGACGCGTCGTACAGCTTGGGGCGGAAGGTGGTGTTCGACAAG
>JAAEQP010001569.1 GCA_024231375.1 bacterium
CCCATGGAATCCGAGCCGTCGCCCGTGAAGAGCACTTCAGCGACCTCCAACTTCTCAAGGTCGATCACGTGCACGCCATCCGTGTGTTCGCACCCAACATAGGCGCGCTTCCCATCCGGCGAAATCTCCAGCCCGATCGCCTGCGATCCCACGCGCAGGCGCTTGATCTCTTCATGCGTCGCCGCATCCAGGACGATCAACTCCCCCTTCTTCGTCCAGCTCGACACCAGTGCCAGTTCTCCGTCCGGCGTGAACCGAATCCGCACCGGCATCCCCTTGCAGGGAAACGTCTCAATGGCTTGGTGGGTCGCCACCTCAATGATCGTAATGCTGTCCCCGTCCTGGTTGCCCACCCACAGCAGCTTCCCGCCCGGCGTGAACGCCATCCCCTCGGCCCCCTTGCCGCACGGGATTTGCGTGAGCAGTTCCCCGGACACGCGGTCAAGCACGGACACGTTTTGCGTAGAGATATTGGCCGTGTACAGCCGCTTCCCGTCCGGCGACACCAGCACCATATGCGAGATCTTCCCGTGCGTCGGGATCCCGCGGATGACCTCGTTCTTCTCCGTATCCACCTCCACCACGTAGCCCGTCTGGCCGGCCGTGAAGTACGCCCGTTTGC
>JAAEQP010001570.1 GCA_024231375.1 bacterium
CTCCTGGCACTGATCTGTCTATACGTCCAATACGAGTTCTTCGGCATCAGCGTGGGCGGCCTGTTCTCGCCCGAATACCAGAACGAATCGTGGTCGCTGGCGAAATTCGTGGATCTCATGGCCCACGCCTGGGTTCCCATAGTGGTGATCGGCGTCCAAGGCACGGCGGGCCTCATACGCGTGATGCGCGGCAACCTGCTGGACGAGTTGGCGAAGCTCTACGTGGTCACGGCCCGTGCCAAAGGCGTCCATCCCATCAAGGTCTTGTGGAAATACCCGGTACGCGTGGCCATCAACCCGCTGGTCAGCACCATCGGTTGGCAGTTGCCCATGATTTTCTCGGGGTCGGTGATCGTGGCCGTGGTCATGGGCCTGCCCACCACCGGGCCGCTGCTGTTGCAGGCGCTCATGACGCAAGACATGTTCCTGGCGGGGTCGCTTGTCATGATCCTCGCGTCCTTGACCGTCATTGGCACCCTCTTGTCCGACATTCTGTTGCTGTGGATCGACCCGCGCATCCGCTACGAGAAGAGCGGGCAGTGATATGAGCACGAACGAGCATCCTATCGACCTGGACTTGGAGCCGGAAGCCGAAGCGCCCGCCGAGGTGGAACTGTACTCGGCGTCGCAATGGCGGCTCATGGCCCGGAAGTTCCGCAAGCACCGGCTTGCGGTGTGGGCCGGCATGTTCATGATTGTCCTGTACCTCATCGCCATCTTCTGCGAGTTCCTGGCGCCCTACGGCGTCAACAACCGGCACAGCGACGCCCTTTTCGCGCCGCCCCAACGGCTCCACCTTGTCTCGGACGAAGGCCTGCACTTCTGGCCCTTCGTATACGCGCTCGAAGGCACGCGCGACGCCGAAACGCGCCAGTTGAAGTACACCGAGGACCACTCCAGGCGCTTGCCGATTCGCCTGTTCGTGCGGGGCGACACCTACCGGTTCTGGGGGCTTTTCGAGAGCAATATTCACGCTTTCGGCGTGGGTGACGGCGGGAGTCTGTTCCTTCTCGGGGCTGATTCGCTGGGCCGCGACCTGTTTACGCGCATCCTCTACGGGTCACGCATTTCGCTCACCATCGGTCTTGTGGGCGTGGGACTGAGTTTCGTGCTCGGCTTGGTGATGGGATCCATCTCGGGTTACTTCGGCGGCTGGATCGACAATCTTATCCAACGATTCATCGAAATCCTGCGGTCCTTCCCGACCCTGCCCTTGTGGATGGCCCTTTCGGCCGCTGTGCCGACCACGTGGTCGCCCATTCAGATGTATTTCGGCATCACCCTGGTCCTGTCGCTCATCGGTTGGGGCGGACTCGCCCGCCAGGTGCGCGGCAAGATCCTGTCGTTGCGCGAGGAAGACTACGTGACCGCGGCCGTGTTCTCCGGGGCCAGCCGAGGACGCGTCATGTGGCGCCACCTGCTTCCGGGCTTTGCGAGCCATATCATCGTGAGTATTACGTTGGCCGTGCCGGGCATGATCCTGGGCGAGACGGCGCTGTCGTTCCTGGGGCTGGGTCTGCGCCCGCCCGCCGTGAGTTGGGGCGTGTTGTTGAAAGACGCGCAGAATGTGCAGGCCGTGGCGCTGCACCCTTGGCTCCTGACCCCCGTGTTGTTTGTGGTGTTGACGGTATTGGCGTTCAACTTTGTCGGTGACGGCCTTCGCGACGCCGCCGACCCGTACAGCAGGTGACGTGATGAGTATGCGGCCATATCGGACATCGGCAATTGCGCTGGCGTTGATTCCGGTCTGCTTGTTCAGCGTAGCGGCGCAGGAGCCGGCAACGTTCCACGTGTCGCTGGACGGCGCCGACGGCCACTGTGCGACACTGGCACGCGCGATCGAGGCATCGCGGCCGGCCGGACCCGATACGCCGAAACGCATCGTCCTGTCGGACGGCCGCCATTTCGTAGAGGAAACGGTCATCCTATCCCCGCAAGACGCCAACCTCACCATCGAGGCCGCGCCGGGAGCGGAGCCCGTGCTCTGTGGCGGCCGCCGCGTCGACGGATGGCAGCGCGACGGGGACGCCTTCTGGTCGGTTGCATTGCCCGAGGTGGCCGATGGGTCCTGGGACTTCCGCGCGTTGGTGGTGAACGGTCGTATGCCGCGACGCGCGCGTCTGCCCGAGGAAGGCCGGTACCAGCACGAGAGTGCGTTCGATGTTCGATGGATGAGTACTACCGGCGGCGGGTGGGAGCGCAAACCCACCGATGAAGAACTGACAACCATGGTCTACAAGGAGGGCGACCTCGGCCCGTGGTTGACGAGTGCCAACGCCGAAGTGACCGTGTACCACATGTGGGACGAGTCGCTCGTCGGGGTCGCCGCTCTCGACGCCGAGAAGCGTACCCTCACCTTCAGCAGCCCGTGCGGACATCCCCCAGGCGCCTTCCGGGTGAAGGACTACGTCGTGTGGAACGTCCGCGAAGGCATGACGAAACCCGGCCAATGGTACCTCGATCGCGCAGCCGGCAAGGTGGTGTACTGGCCCTTGCCCGGTGAAGATTTGGAGGCGGCGGACGTGTATGCCCCCACAACCGAATGCATTCTCAAGGTACAGGGCACGGAATCCGCCCGCATCCAAAACGTCACGGTGCGCGGACTCGCGTTGACCGTCACTACCACGCCGCTGAAGGCGGGTGGCTTTGGTGCAGGGAAGTTCGAGGGCGCCTTGTCCGCGTACTGGGCCGAGAACTGCCACTTCCTCGACCTCACCATCTTCAACGTGGGCGGCCAGGGCATCCGGACGTGGGAATGCAACCACTCGATCATCCAAGGCTGCGACGTGCATCACACGGGCGCCTGCGGCATGATGCCGCGCGGTAGCGCGCTGTTGGTGGCCGACAACGCCATCCACGACATCGGAATCCTCTATCCCAGCGCCATCGGATTGACGTCGGGCGGTGGGGGCGAAGGCGTGCGTGTCCTGCACAACGTGGTGTACAACACGCCGTACTCGGCCATCACGGCCGGCGGCGACAACCACGTCGTTGAGGGCAACCGCATCCATCACGCCATGCAGGAACTCCACGACGGCGCGGCCATCTACGTCGGGTTCGGCAAGAACGTGGTGCTCCGCGGCAACTACGTCTCGGACATCGTCAATACCGGCGGCTACGGCGCATCGGCCTACTATCTCGACGAACAGGCCAAAGGCTATCTGGTCGAGGGCAACCTGTCGGTCAACGTGGGGTGGCCTTCGCATAACCACATGGCCAAAGGCAACACCATCCGGAACAACGTGTTCGTCGTCGACGGCGATGCTCAACTCACGTTTCCCAAGTCGTTGGACTACGTGTTCGAGAAGAACATTGTCCAGGCCACGGGCAGCATCACGTTCACCAATCCTTCGGCGATCGCTACTTTCACAGACAACATCCTCTTCAGCGGTTCTGACAAAGTGATAGGTGTTTCTTTGGACGCCTATCGGAAGACGGGTGAATCGCCCCTGGAATTCGATGCGACGAACACCGATCCCGGACTGCTCGGCGTAGAATCCGGCACTGTTCGGTTCGCGGAGAACTCGCCTGCGCCCGGGCTGGGCATCCAACCCATCGATGTGAGCGATGCCGGGCCACGGCCGGCTGAGAAGCGGAACACGAATCAATGAGCGAGACCCAACACCACATAGACCCTGCCCCCGCCCGCGGCGATGACGATGCGCCGGCCCTGCTCCGCATCGACAATCTCCACACCTACTTCACGTTGGACGACGGCGTGGTGCGCGCCGTGGACGGGGTGAGTCTCACCGTTCCGCGCGGCAAGACGCTGGGCGTGGTGGGAGAGAGCGGGTCCGGCAAATCGGTAATGGCGTTCAGCGTGTTGCGCCTGGTGCCCGACCCCGGCCGCATCGCCGAAGGGTCCATCGCGCTCAACACGGGCGAAGGCGACGTCGAATTGACGGGGATTCCCCGCGATGGGCGCGTTATGCGCAAGATTCGCGGCAACCGGATCGCCATGGTGTTCCAGGAACCCATGACCAGCCTCAGTCCAGTCCACATGGTGGGTAGTCAGATCATGGAAGCCGTGTTGCTTCATGCCGAGTCGTCGAAAGCCGGTGCTCGCCGCCGCACGTTGGACATCATGAAGCGCGTGGGCATTCCGGACGCGGAGCGGCGGTTCCGCCAGTATCCGCACGAGTTGAGCGGCGGCCTGCGGCAACGCGCCATGATCGCCATGGCCTTGTCGTGTCGGCCCGACCTGTTGATTGCCGACGAACCGACCACCGCCCTCGACGTGACCATTCAGGCCCAGATTCTCGATCTCATGATCGACCTGCAGAAAGAACTCGGCATGTCGATCATGATCATCACCCACGACCTGGGTGTGGTTGCGCAGATCGCCGACGAAGTGGCCGTCATGTATATGGGCCGCGTGGTGGAGCAGGCGGACGTGCAAACCATCTTCAAGAATCCGCAGCATCCTTACACCTTGGCGCTCATGCGGTCGATCCCGAGCCTGAGCCTTGGCCGCAAGACCGACCTGGCCGTGATTCGCGGTTCGGTACCCGACCCGTTCCAGCAGTTGAACGGATGCCCCTTCCATCCTCGGTGTCCCGAAGCGGCGGCCGGGGTGTGCGATGTGGGCGAGCGGCCCGTGCTCGAACCGGTGGCGCCTGGCCATCTTCATGCCTGCATCCGACGTCATCAGGAGGCCGCGAAGTGACCCAGCAATCCACAACGCCTGACGCACCGCTTCTCAGCGTTCGCGGGCTCAAGATGCACTTCCCCATCACCAAAGGCGCGTTCAAACGCGTGGTGGGGCATGTGAAGGCCGTGGATGGTGTGGACTTCGACCTGCGCGACGGCGAATGTCTCGGACTGGTCGGCGAATCGGGGTCGGGCAAGACCACCGTGGGCCGTTGCATCCTGCGCGGCTACAGTCCTACCGATGGAACGGTCCGGTTCCGCGTCAACGGCAAAGATGTCGACCTCGTGAACGCCCCGCGCTCCGACGTCAAGGACCTCCGCAGCCACATGCAGATGATCTTCCAGGACCCCTACGCGTCGCTCAACCCGCGCATGACGGTGCTCGACATCATCGGCGAACCTTTGTTGTGCCACGGCATGACCAGCCGCCGCGAACGCGAAGACCGGGTGCGGGAGTTGCTGAAAGTGGTGGGGCTCAAACCCGACCATCTGCGGCGCTATCCTCACGCTTTCAGTGGCGGGCAGCGCCAACGCATCGGCATCGCGCGCGCTCTTGCGCTCAATCCCAAACTCGTAGTGGCGGACGAGCCCGTCAGCGCGCTCGACGTTTCCGTGCAGGCCCAAGTGCTGAACTTGCTCATGAAGCTTCAACGCGAACTGAACCGGAAGCACCGAACACTGCGAAAGGTGGTCGAGGATGGCGCTGTGACCAACGACGTTGCGGCTCGCCTGGCTTCGCTACACGAACAGATCGCCAGCGCCGAACGTCGCCTCCCGGAGCTGGAAG
>JAAEQP010001571.1 GCA_024231375.1 bacterium
CATGGGCTTCATGAACATCTGGAACGAACTCGCACCGGAATCATACGCCACGATCGCACAGGCAGCACCATCCACGGAACTGAGCCCCTCCAAGGCCAGTGTCACCTCACCATTCTTGAACGTAGAGCCCTCGGCCGTGTTGGTGCCCAGGCTCACCGGCGCTTCGCTAAACGCGGACGCGTGGACGATTCTGTCTCCGATGCGCTTGAGGTCCTGAACGCCCTTCCCTCCGCCCGAGGTCGGGTAGGCGAAGACGTTGCAGAAGGCGTGGAAATCGATGAACGCGTTGTACACGTGGTACGCCTTGTCGGCGGCGATGGGCTTGCCGTTCGCATCGGTGAGGTTCTCAAACTTGCCGTGGTCGATACCGAAGACCTGCCCCTTCTCATCGATGCCCGTATCCATCGGTCCGAAATCGTACGTCCAGTTGCGCAGCGCCGGCACGGAGACCTGTGGCCCACCCGCGAACTCGATACTGAAGTCCGGGCACGTGTATCGGTCCGCCTCCCGGCCACTGACCGTGGCAGGGACGCACTTCAGACGCAGCCGCATGGTATCGGTGCCCAAGCGCGTCCCGTCGAGGGCGTAGTTGATCAGGTTCGATGTCATAGTGAAGTACTGGACCTCGGCCGAGCG
>JAAEQP010001572.1 GCA_024231375.1 bacterium
AAGCTCGGGCGGTCGCCATAACGCTCAACGAGAGCCTCGGCGACCGCGGTGTTCCACGTGAACCATACATCGGTCCAGGGCTTGTCCAGGCGCGCATAGTCGCGCACCTGGCTGCACCGCCCGCGGAATCCGATGCCGTAGAAGAGCTTCATACCGAGCCGGTCGGCCTCGTCGGCCACCACGCCCATCGGGTCCGGGCACCCCATCGTGGCGAGAGGCGGTCCCACTGTGTCGACGTAACCGGGGAACAACGGACGGCCCCAGAACGCCGTGTTAATCCAGATTCCCGTGTCCATGCCGACCCCGTGCATGTCGCGAATGAGTGCGCGCCAGTTCTCTTCCTTCCACACCAGGCATTTGTCGCAACAGGCCGCGTCAAAGGGGTTCACGTGTTGAATGAAGAGGAAACTACCGGTCAACGGTTTGACACCGGCGTTCAAGGAAGGGGCTGCGCTGGGAGCTTCCGCCGCATCTGCTTCCGGAATCAGTCCCGCCGCCGCGAGCGCGGCACCTGCCTTTACGAAATCGCGCCTGTTCATGCTGTGATCCTTTCCGGTCCTCGTCGATGCGGATTGTCTGAGTCGACCTTCCCACACGGACCCGTCCGCGGCCGCCACGGGC
>JAAEQP010001573.1 GCA_024231375.1 bacterium
GAGCTCGGGCGCCTGTCGTCCGGGCAGGCTGCCAAGCTATGCGGCAAGGGACGCGTCGACTTCCTCGTTTCGCTACCGCGCGTCGGGGTCTCCATGACCAATCTCCGGCCGGAGGACGCGGCTTCGGAGGTGGATTTCATGCGTGGTGGCTGAGCGTCTCATCATCAACTTCAGGCCGGTCATGACCTTCGAGAAAGCGCGGGAGGGGGCTATCCCGTAGGGATTACCCACAATAGCCCGGGGTCAAGCGACGCGGCCCGCCATGCGACCCGTTCACCACGATCCGTGCCCCGCGTCGCGCCACCCCTGGCGGCCCGTCGACCCCGATCGCACCCAAGACCGACCACCTCACCGGAAAGACGGGACCGACTTCCGGAAGCATCCAACAATTTCGCCCAAGATGGTGTCCAACACAACAGAGAGGGTGACCACTGACCGGCCAAGGTTGGCCGCCCAAGAAAGGAGTCGGACGCCATGTTGAGACAACTGCCGAGCGAGCTCGCCCCCTGGTTTGCCATTCCCGAGGACGATGACGACGACCCGAAGACGCCGGTTGACCCCAAAGCCGAGGGA
>JAAEQP010001574.1 GCA_024231375.1 bacterium
CGGTGTTAACTGGTCATATTATGGTCTCGGCAACCAGATGGGTGATGAAGTCGCGGTGTTTCAGCAGCTTATATTCGATGAATACAATTTCCCCAATATGGTCTTCGGGCAGCCTTGGACAGTTTATTATAAATTATTCCCGGGAGACCCGCAGATCGTGGTTCCTGTCACATCGCATACATATAGCGAAAACTACGCCTCATGGAATTGTGTCATCGAAAGCCAGGGCGAATCGCCCGTCAGGATCGAATGTGCGGACGCCAAAAACAGCATCCGTAACATAGACATTACCCGCGGAATCACACGTCATGTCCCGTGCGCCGTCAAAATACCAAGGCTGCTGGAGCGTAGGCCACATGCGCTCGAACTGGTACGTGACCTCTGCATCGGCGGGCAGAACCCACAGAGAGAAGAGAAAGGCGCAGAACAGAACAACCACTACTGAGCGGAACATCGACAACCTCCCGTTGCACGTGCCTTGGCGGCAAGTGCTAGAGACACACCTCACCCGTCAGAATCGACAATCTCTCTCACCGCAGCCCGCGCTTGGAAGGCTTCCCCGTCCGAGAATCCTATCACGAGTGGCATACGCGCGCAACCGCGCGCCGAACCAGGTTTTGGTGCTCCGTGCCATCTGCCGGCAGTATGATCCGCCACAGCGATGCGGGCGATGTTGGTGGTCCTCCCGCGTCAGAGCGATGGAACCGGCCGTCACCGTGTTCCTGCCAGCCTTCCGTACTCCTGGGCGGCGCGGGGACCGATGGTATCGGCGGGGTCGCCTGAGTGGATGAGAATGCCGAAGCGGAGGATCAAGCGCTCGCCCTGTGCGACGGGTATGGCGCTCTTCTCGCCGCCGGTGAAGGCGTTTCTGCCAAAGGGGTTGGCTAGCAGCAGACCGTAGTCGCGCGCGTGGAACCATGAGGGCCGGAAGTTGTCCGGGTGAGGCACCATGCACATACCGACGCGTTGTCCGTCTACAAGGCCGCTGTAATCGCACCAGGCTGCGGTCTTGCCCCAGGCTTCCCCCCCGTTCTTGTGGCCGTGGCTGTTGAGGATGCGCCCGCCTTTGCTGACGTTGAGCGGCGTGGCGACGCGGATGCCCAAGCCCATCTCTTCCTGGTCGCCGAACACGAACTCGCCGTCGTCTGAGAAGAACTCGGACCGTTGAAGCATCCAGTAGCCCAGCGACGTCGTCACGAAGCGGTAGGTGCATTGTTCGCGGCAGACTTCGGTGCCGTCCTCGGCCTCGTACACATTCTCCACGGCAAAGGTCAGTTCGTTGCCAGCGGTTTCGGGTTCGGCGACGAACCGGTCATGCCGCACATGCGCCTTGTTGCGCCAGAAGTCCGCGCCGTTGATGTCGCCGAAGGCGAGCCAGATCCCGGGATGGTACGTGGGATGGTCGGTCTTGTCGACGCCCTCGACAGGCGGATGGTTCCGAGTGACCTGTGTACCGTTCGACGCGATGATGTCGCAGAAGTAGGGACGCGGGATCTGGGGGTCCTGAAAGCAGTACCGGGCAATAGCGGCGTCGCCCACGACAATGCGCAGTTCGCCGCAGCCGCCTTCGACGGTGATCGTCGGCTCTTCATCGACGGCTGAAGCGGCCGACAACGGTACGAAGAGCGCAAGAATGAGGATTGCGCCCCGTTGAAGTATGGTTCTATGCGATCGTTGGCAGTTCATAGCCCTTGCGATACTCCTTCGTGAAGAGTGCGGTTGCTTCCGGGTCGTCGATGCAGGTCAGGGTTTCAGCGTCGAGCCGCAGCCTGCGCCCGACGCGCGTGGCGATGTTCCCAAGATTACAGAGCGTGGCCGTGGTGGCGCCCTCGGATATCGGCGCATTGAGCCGCCCGGGGTCGTTCGCCTTCACCGCGTCAAGGAAGTTTCTCACGTTCCCGTCAAAATCGGCGCCGCCGCCGATACTCTTGGTTTCCCCGTCCTTGAACGTCACCTCACATCCTCGACGGCCCATTTCAAGGGTGCCCTTGTCGCCGTAGAAGATGACCCCGTTGTCGTGCCCCTCCAGCTTGTAGTCGGTCCACAGTCGCATTTCATACATCAGATAGCAGTCGTCGTACTCGTACGTGATGATCTGGGTGTCGGGCGTTTCGTGGTCGTCGTCGTAGAACAACTGCCCACCCGATGCCGTGACCGCGTTCGGGAGTTGGACACCCAACCCCCACCGCGCCTCGTCCACCTGGTGAATGCCGTCATTCCCAAGGTCACCCGCGCCGTAGTCCCAGAACCAGTGCCAATTGTAGTGCCATCGGTTCCGCGTAAATGCGCGCCGCGGCGCGGGCCCTGTCCACAGGTCATAATCGACGCCTTCGGGCGGGTCCGATTCGGGTGCCCGGCCAATGGCCCCGCGTAACTGGTGGTTGATGGCTTTCGCGAGGCGGACCTTGCCCAGATTCCCATCGCGCATGAACTGTACGGCATCCCGGATGCCTTTACCGGACCGTCCTTGGGTGCCGTGTTGAACGCATTTGCCGGACCCTTTCGCGGCAGCCGCCAGCAG
>JAAEQP010001575.1 GCA_024231375.1 bacterium
GCGCCAGCGGTAGGGTGGTGGCTTGCCCCACCGAAACCTATTCGCCAAAGGTGATGTTCTTGGATTGGGCGATGTCATCGAAAGCGGCAGGTCCACCGTAGAAACCGTCGCGGCGGTAGCGGTGGTACGTCGAGAAGGGCCAATCTTCCAGATGTTCGACGAGGCCATGCTTGAGGGGGTTGCAGTGGATGTAGTCCACGTGGCGTTGCAGATCGCGTTCGTCCCGTATTTGATGCTCCCAGAAGCGTCGTTGCCACAGGCCTGCTTCGCCCTTGCGTTGGCGCAAGGGTGACGGCGCGCCCTGAGCGCCTTCCGAGTGGCGGTAAGCCCGGCTGAAGTTTCCCTTGATCGATGCCCAACGGATCGAGAAAGCGGCGTCGCCATCCGGTAGTTTCCACACGCAGTGCAAGTGTTCGGGCAAGAGGCAGAAAGCTATCGTTTCGAACGGATGATTGGCACGTGTCAGGTCGATGGCCTCGTGCAGACAGTCGCGCGACGACGACGTAAGGAACAGCTTGCGCCGTTCATGGGTCACGACGGTGAAGAAGTAATACCCGCCCTCGAATTTCGCTCGGACATAGTTCGGCATAGGGCTCTCCGCATAGCGAGACGGTTATGGTGGGGCAAGCCCCCACCCTACAAGACCGTGCGTCGCGGCGCGAGCCGTAGGGTGGTGGCTTGCC
>JAAEQP010001576.1 GCA_024231375.1 bacterium
CAACAGGCCCGCTGTCGCCCAGCAGCAGCATCTTCCGGTAGATGTGCTCCTCTTGCTTCGGGTCTTCGCTGACGACCATGCGTCCGTCCGGGTGTCCGTTGCGAACGAGCGTACTTGGGCGATAGCTCGCGTCTGGAGACGAGACAAGGCAGGTTCCCTTTTCCCAGGTGAGCCCGCCGTCCGTCGTATTCCACCAACTCACCTCGCCCCCGCTCGCATCGCTCTGGCGCAGGAGCATCCTGACCACCTTGGGGGATTCGACGATCATGTCGCCGTCCTGGCTGCTGAGTTGTCCCGTGACGGCGACCGGCTCTTGCCACGCGCTGCCCAGCCATCGGTAATAGCGAATCTGCCCCGGGCCCTGGCGGAAGGTCACATGGGGGTTGCCCTCGTTGTCCACGCGGCACGTGCCGTGGTTCGAACGTTCGCTTCCCGTATCGCACACGAGCGTGTATTCGTCCGCGAGTTCCTTCGTCACGGGCGCCGTCAGGAGTTCGCCCTCGACATTCTCCCACGACGCGTCCGCGCAGTTCATCTTCATGTAGTAGCCGTTGTAACGCTCCTTGGTGTGTCCACGGATGGCGCACGGATGGTAGATGTACGAAGCCGTGATCGTATCGCCGAGGCCGTTCTCGAACCACGCATACCAAGCATCGTGGGTGTTGGCGTCCTCCTCCCGGGCCCTGTGCTTCAGGACGGA
>JAAEQP010001577.1 GCA_024231375.1 bacterium
AGCGCGATGTGTTGGTGTCTGCCCGATCCGTGGGGTGAGTGGTGGACAACCCCGATCGAGGTTCCCGAATGACACTACCCGAGCGAATCGACGCCCTGCCACACCGCGAGAGAGCCATCCTCCTCGCCATCCTAGGACGCCTTGAGATGGGGCTTGAGTCCTATGGACCGTGGGAGGACAGGGGCAGGAACTACGAGAGGGAAGCGCTAGAGGAGATGCTCGACGGCATGGCCTACATCGCTGCTAAACTGACGGGGGATGCATGAGTAGACGCACAGAGATGGACGAGGAAGCGCTAAGGCAACTCATGACAACGGGGCACACCTACACGCAAGCGGCGCAGGCGCTCGGCGTCGGGCGGTCTTCCGCTCAGCGACGGTGGCAGGCGATACGGGGGCAGCCGGGGCCGGGGCGGGTGGAGCAACATCCGAACATCGGGAGGGCGTTCGACATTGACGAACTATGCGGACCGTCCACCGTGGGCATCATCGGAGACACGCACCTCCCGTTCGCCATGCCCGATTACCTCGACTTCTGCGCGGAGACGTTCGACCGTTGGGGGTGCGATAGAATCGTACATGTGGGAGACCTTTTCGAAAATCACAGTATTTCATACCACGAAACCGATCCGGACGGCATGTCCGCAGGGGCAGAGCGAGAGGCAGCCCTAGAAGCGGCTCTGCCGTGGTATAAGGTCTTCCCCGTGCTGACGTGGATAATCGGGAACCACGACCGTCTCCCGTTCCGTAGGGCGTTCTCAGCGGGAATGCCTGCGTCGATGCTAGCCCGCAATATGTACGACGCCCCCAAGGGGTGGCAGGTCGCAGAGTCCACGGACATCGACGGAGTGTTGTACACGCACGGGACGGGGGCGGGCGGGGAGCATGGGGCCAAGAACCTAGCACGAAGGCGCGGGGTGTCTTGCGTCATGGGGCACTTCCACCGAGTCGGGGCGGTCCACTACACGCCGACACACGATGGGGCGATGCGGTTCGGTCTCGCTGTGGGCTGCGGGGTGGACCACGACTCGTACGCTCAAGCTTGGTCGCGGGACTACGGGCGTCATGCTCTCGGCTGCGGGGTGGTGAGACACGGGCGCGAGGCGCATTTCGTGCCGATGTAAAGGGGGCGTGATGAAGTATGTCTTGGAATTCGATGGCACCGAGGGGGAAGAACACCAACAGGCGGTCAACGGGTGGCTAGCGTTTGGTGTCATCCACGATTGGTCTGAAACGCTGCGTCAGCATCGGAAGTATCAGGACCTTGACGAGCGGTTCGGGTCCCCCTCTGAATACCACGCGCACCTAGAAGCGCTATGGAACGAACGCGTTGAGGACCTCGGTAACAACTATCGGGACGCATTGTTTCGCCACCTCGAATGGCTGGACGAGATGATACGCGCCACGCCCGACGCCGACCGCGCGCAGACGCTCTCAACAGCCCGCCACAGACTAGCCGACGCCGTCCACCGCAAACCCCGCCTTCCAATTCGCTAGCCGTTTCAGGCACTTACAACTTTCTTTCATAGCCATGTCGTTTTTTGTTGACAGCATCCCCGCCCCCGGTTTACGCTCTTGAGCATGGCAAGGGAAACACAGACCGCAGCAAAGGGGAGCAAGACGATGGAAAATTGTGAATACTGTGGATCGTCAAACAATGTCACCAATGGCGCGTGCGAAGAATGCAACGACCACTTCGACGCGGACCCCACTGGCCCCACCATTCTGCGGGCGGACGGGTCAGAGATAAAAAAGGACAGCAACGAGTATAACGCAACGCTCGCTGAGGTGTGCCGACAGGCGCGATAACCAGACGTCAACTAGATGACCGCAGCAAAGGGGAAGACGATGAGAATCTTCGACAACGACGACATCCGCGATAGCATCTCCGCAATGCGCCGACGCGCCGACATAGTTTTCTTTGACGGTGAGGCCGGCAAGGGTACGGCCCGCATCATGCGGACGGCGGCAAACATCATGGAGGACATGATCG
>JAAEQP010001578.1 GCA_024231375.1 bacterium
GGCGAAATCAGGAGATGAACCATGGCTGACATTCTGGAACAACTGGCTACATGTATCGAACGCGGCAAGGTGAACGCTACGTCTCCCTACCCGCCGGACATGAAGGACCAGGACGGCGCGGATGAGTTGTGCAAAAAGGCCGTTGACGATGGCGTGCCCCCGAACGACATCCTCCAAAAGGGACTCGTGGTCGGCATGAACGCCATCGGCCGCAAGTTCAGCAAGAACGAAGTATTCGTCCCGGACGTGCTCATGGCCGCCAAATCCATGTCGGCCGCCATGGAACACCTTCGTCCCTTCTTCGATTCGGGCGAGGCCGTGTTCAAAGGCACCTTCATCGTCGGGACGGTCCAGGGCGACTTGCACGACATCGGCAAGAACCTCGTGGCCATGGTGATGGAAGGCGGCGGGTACAAAGTGGTCGACCTCGGCGTCGACGTGTCGGCCGAGAAATTCCTCGCGGCCGTCGAAGAGAATCCCGGCGCGTCGGTTGGACTCAGCGCTCTTCTCACGACCACCATGGTCAACATGGAGAAGACCGTGACCCTCGTCAAGGAAAAGGTTCCCGGCACGAAGGTCATCGTGGGCGGCGCACCGTTGACGCAGGAATTCGCCGACAAGATCGGCGCCGACGCGTACGCCCCGGATCCCCAGGGCGCGCTCGATTATCTGACCGCGGGCGCCTAGCTCGCCGGAATAGCCTGACAGCGTTTCGAGGGCGGCCCATCGCGAATGTGGCCGCCCTTGTTCCATTCACAGGGAGATGCAGTATCATGAACACGATCCGCCAGGACATCGAAAGCAAGAAGGCGCTGGTATCGGACGGCGCATGGGGAACCTTCCTCGTGCAGGCCGGCATGCAGCCGGGCGAGTGTCCGGAACTCTGGTGCGTCGAACGGCCCGACGTTGTCCGCGGCATCGCCCAGACCTACTTCGATGCCGGCGCCGACATGGTGCTCACCAATAGTTTCGGCGGCACAAAGTACAAACTCGAGCACTTCGGCCTCGGAGGCCGCGTGACCGAGCTGAACCATACCGCCGCGCGCCTCTCCAGGGAGGCCGCGGGCCCCGACCGCCATGTGGCGGCATCGGTAGGCCCCACCGGCAAGATCCTCATGATGGGCGAAGTCACCGAGGAAGAGTTGTACGACGCCTTCAAGGTGCAGCTCATCGCCCTTGAACAAGGCGGCGCCGACGCGTGCGACATCGAAACCATGACCGCCATTGACGAGGCGTGTATCGCGGTGAAGGCCGCCAAGGAAAACACGGACCTGGAGGTCATCTGCTCGTTCACCTACGACACGCAGACACCCGAGGGCTACCGGTCCATGATGGGCGTGTCACCGGCGCAGATGGCCCAGGCCGCGCTGGACGCCGGCGCCGACATCCTCGGCGCCAATTGCAGCCTCGCCACCGCCGAAATGATCGACGTCATCGAAGAACTGCGTACCGTGGCGCCCGATGTGCCAATTCTCGTGCATCCCAACGCCGGCCGTCCGCAACAGCAGGACGACGGTACAATTTGCTATCCCGAAACCCCCGAGGCCATGGCTGCCGAAGTGCCCAACCTCATCGCGGCAGGCGCCAGCATCATCGGCGGGTGTTGCGGGTCCGGCCCGGACCACATCCGCGCCATTCGTGAAGCCGTGGACGCTACCCTCGGCTGAGCCGCGCAACACAAACGCAACCAAACACGCCCCGCGTACCGAATCCACGGCCCGCGGGGCGTTGTGTTTCATCGGACAGCTCTGGGCCTCCCCCCCCACCCCACCGTCATGCTGAACAAAGCGAAGCATCTCACACTCCAAGCACATTCACCTTGAGGACGAGATCCTTCACTTCGTTCAGGATGACGCGCAGGCGAAATCTTCTTCGTGTGTCGAGGTCCGCCAGCGGCGGATCGAGCACGCACCATCCCCCTGTTGAGGCCGGTCGCGGTCTCTTGGCCGCGCTCTGACCGAGCCACATCTTCCGACCGGAGGTCTCCAACTCCAGTCCTTCCGCGGGGAATCTGGACCTAGCCGTCATCCCCAACCCGGTAGGGTTGGGGATGCCCTCTACTCGTCCTCCTCCTCATCCTCCTCAGGACGGGCGGCGCAGGTATCGCCGAGGGCGCAGTGGTGGCACCCATGAGCGCGGGCGGCTTCGTCGCATTCGTCGGCTGTGCGGGGGGATTTCTTGCGGACCCACTGCTCAATGGCCACCCATCCTCCGAGAACGACGAACAGGATGCCTATGGTGGCCAGGAGGCGAAGCATGGGCCTAGGTGGCCATGCCGCCGAAGCCCATGAAGGCCAGCGACAGGATGCCGGCGATGATGAGCGTCAGTGCCGCGCCCTTGACGACGTTTGGCACGTCGGCGAGACGCAGGGCTTCGCGGATGCCGGCCATGATGGTGAGGGCGATGGTGAATCCGACGCCCGCACCCAGGGCGAACACCAGACACTGGGTGAAGCTGTAGGCGCGCTGGTTCTGCCACAGGGCCACGCCCAGAATGGCGCAGTTGGTGGTGATGAGCGGCAGGAAGATGCCCAACGCCCGGAAGAGCGTCGGACTGAACTTCTTGATGAACATTTCCACAAGCTGCACCGACGACGCGATGACGGCGATGTAGCAAATGAGCCGCAGGTATTCGACGCCGAACTTAACCAGCACGAGATCGATGCCGTAGGCGCAGGTCGAACTCACGATCATCACGAAGATGACGGCCAACCCCATGCGGGTGGCGGTCTCGATCTTGCCGGACACGCCCAGGAACGGACAGATGCCCAGGAACATGCCAAGCACGAAGTTGTTCACGATGCAGGCGTTGATGAAAATTGCCCAGTGACTAGGACCCATGAATCACGTACCTCATGCTTCTTGAATGGCCGCGGCGCGTTTGGATCGCTCCTTCAGCCAGTTGATCAGCAGCAGCCAGGCGCCCAAGGTGAAGAATCCGCCCGCGGGCAGGATCATGATGGCCCACGGCTCGAAATTCGCCCCGAACAGGTCGATCTGCAAGGGCGTATCGCGCAGAATTGTGCCGAACCCCATCACCTCACGCACCACGCCCAGACACAACAGCGCAAGCGTGAACCCCACGCCCGCCCCCATGGCGTCCATGAACGAACGGCGCACGTTGTTCCTTGAGGCGAAGGCCTCGGCGCGGCCGAGGATAATACAGTTCACCACGATGAGTTGGATGAACGCGCCCAGCGCGTTGTACACCGACAGGCTGATGAACTGGATCATGTAGTCCACGATGGTGACGAAGGTCGCGATGATGACGATAAACGTTGCGATACGCACCTGCTTGGGGATGTACTTCCGGAAGAGCGAAATGAGGCAGCTCGAGCACACCAGCACGAAGGTGGCGGCCACACCCATGGAAATGGCGTTGATGATCGTGTTGGACACGGCCAATACCGGGCACATGCCCAGCAGCATAACGAATACCGGGTTCTCTTCCCAGATCCCCTTGACGAAATCGTCCAGCGTCTTGTGTTCCTGAGACATCACTGCCCTTCTTTCAACGCGGCGGCCTGCTTGTGAATCAACGGCAACAGGACCTCGCATCCCTCTTCAAGCATCGTGGCCACGGCCTTGGACGAGATGGTCGCCCCGGAAATGCCTTCCACCTGCCAGGACTTCGATTCGTCCTTCTCGCCGTTCTTCACGAACTCGATCGGATGGGCCAGCGCCGCGCCGGCGGCGTCCAGCGCCACGTCCATGCCGTCGAAATTCGCGAGGAACGCCGGGTCCTTGCCGATACGGTCGCCGAGACCCGGGGTGTCTTTGCTGGCAAGCACGGTGAACCCGATCAGCTTCTGGGCGTCCGGGTCGTACCCCACCAGGACTTTCACCACATCGGCGTAGCTCATGCCGGAGGCCTCGAAGGCCACACCCGCCAGCGTACCGTCTTCTTTGTATCCGGCGTACACCACCGGCGCCTGCGGCTTCTGGCCGGGCTGGATCGCTTGCACGCCGTCTTCACCAATGGCGAAGGCCGTCTGCTCGACGGCGCCCGGAAGCACCGCGAACACAGCATTGTTCAGGAAGTTCTGCTGGTTGAGCTTGATCTGTGCGGCGGTGGCGCCGTACACGAAGAAGATAAGGAAGCCGGACAGCATGGCCACGCCGCCTAGAGTCGCAATCATCTGGAGACTGCTGGCCTGTTTCGTCGCCCCTTGCGGGATTTGAATGGTTTCAGAACTCATTACTTCGCCGTCGCCTTGGTTGCGCCGTAGATCTTCGGCTGGGTCAGGTTCTCAATGATCGGGGATACCGCGTTGCCCAGCAGGATGGCGTACATCACGCCTTCCGGCAACGCGCCCTTGATGCGAATAATGGCGGTCAACACGCCGATGAAGGCGCCGTAGATCCATACGCCCAGGGTCGATGTCGGGGAGGCCACCATGTCGGACGCCATGAACACCGCGCCAAGCATCAGCCCGCCCGAGAACAGCATGAAGAAGGGGTTGGCGTACTGGTCCTTGTCGAACAGGTAGAAAATGCCGCTCACCACGAACACGGCCAACAGCATACTCACCGGGATGCGCCAATTCATCATCCTCCGGGCCACCAGGTAGATGCCGCCCAGGATGATCAAGATCGCGCAGGTTTCCCCCGTCGACCCCGCCGTCATCCCCGCGAACAGCTTCAGCGCGCCGGTGGCGATAGGAACATCCGAGAACTTCCACAACGCCAGCGGCGTCGCGCCCGCCCATCCGTCCACGCCCGACACGTAGTCGGCCAGGGCCGCGGCCTTGGTGCTAGGCGACAAGAATGGCAGCGTGAATGTTGTCGGGATGAAGCTCGTGAACCGTTGCGCCGGACTCACGAAGGCTGGGGTCCAGGTGGTGATGGCCACGGGGAACGAGGCCTGGAGAAACGCGCGCCCAACGAGGGCCGGGTTGAACTTGTTGTACCCCAACCCGCCGAACAGGGATTTGCCGATCACCACGCCGAATACGCTGCCGGCCACCGCCATCCACAGGGGCAATCCCGGCGGAAGCGTCAGCCCCAGCAGCAGGCCGGTCACCACGATGCTGTAGTCACCAACAGTCGATTCGCGGTGAGAAAGGCGGCACACGATGTGTTCGGTGAGCACACACGTCACCGCGGTGGTCACCAGAAGGGCAAGGGCGCTCAACCCGAACACGTACACCGAGAAAAGGCAGACCGGAATCAGGGCCACGGCCACATTGAACATGATGCTATCGGTGGACACCTGCTGTTTCACGTGGGGCGATGTGCGAAGCTCGACTACGTTGGCCTCAGCGCTCACTTGTTCGAATTCCTCTTCCGGTTAATCGCTTTGGCGATCCTGAAGTGCTGCACAAGCGGGATGTTCGATGGGCAGACGTACGAGCAGCTTCCACACTCGAAGCAGTCCATCAGATGGAACCGATCCACCATGGTCTCGTAGTCGCCGATGCGCGCGTGCGCGCCGAGCTGCGACGGATTCAGCCGCATGGGGCACCCGTCCACGCAGCTGGCGCAACGGATGCACGGATAGATCTTGCGTCCGTCGGCGCTGGGCAGTTCGCCCTTTGTCATCACCAGAACGCCCGTGACGCCCTTGGTGATGGGGATGTCGAGCGATCCCGCTGCCGCGCCCATCATCGGCCCGCCGAGGATCACCTCCGTGGCATCGTCGCCGCGGTATCCGCACTGCTCGAGCGCGAACCGGAGCGGCGTGCCCAAAGCCATGAGGTAGTTTCCGGGTTTGCTCAACCCCGGTCCCGTCATGGTAACAACGCGTTCGATGAGACCACGCTTCTTGGGCAGCAATTCGCCGATCTGGGCCAACGTCGCCACGTTGAACACGCCCGCGCCCACATCCAACGGAAGTCCGCCCGACGGCACTTCGCGGTTCAACAACGATTTCAGCAGCATCTTCTCCGCGCCCTGCGGATATTTCGTCTGGCAGGCCTCGACGGACATGTTCTGCCCTTGAGGCACAACCTTGTTGAGGGCCTCGATCGCGTCCAGCTTGTTCGTCTCTACGGCCACGATGACGCGTGATGCGCCCATGGCGCGCATCACGATGCGGGCGCCCTTGAAGATACTCTCGGGATACTCCAGCATCACGCGATGGTCGGTGGTCAGGTAGGGCTCGCATTCGCAGCCGTTGACGATGATGGTGTCGATCTTCTTGCCTTCCGGCACCGACAGCTTCACGTGTGTCGGAAAGGCTGCGCCACCCAGACCCACCACCCCCGTGTCTTGCACGGCTTGGATGAGCTCGGCGGGGCAAAGGGCCTCGATGTCCACGTCCAATTCGTAGAGGACGTCCTGACCAGCGCCAGGATAGAGACGGATGACGATGGCGGGCGACATACTTCCGCGGGCGTCGCGTGTCAGGCCGATACGCTCCACCACGCCCGTCGCCGGCGCATGCATGGGAACCGATACGAACCCGCCCGCTTCCGCGATGGGCTCGCCCCGGACCACTTCCTGCCCCTCGCGCACGATGGGCTTGGCAGGCGCGCCGGTGTGTTGCGACAACGGCACGATCATCACCGACGGGAACGGAAGCCTACGGACAGGCTTGTTCTCGGTGGCTTCTTTGTGTTCCGGCGGATGTACCCCGTGCGGAAACGTCTTGTACGGACTCAGCCAAGATAGCAGCATGAACGGTTCTCTTCGTTCCGGGCGGCGCCGGAGCGGCCCTCACC
>JAAEQP010001579.1 GCA_024231375.1 bacterium
AAGCAACACCCCGTCGCCGTTGTCGGCGGAGAACGTCAGGTCCCCAGCCGATGTGAGGTCTCCTCCGTTTACGGCAACGTCTCCCGAGAACGTTCCGTCAGCGAAACCCGGACTCCCTTGCAAAGAGACTGCCCCGCCATCGGCCACGGTGGCCTGACCTGACAAGGCAATCCACTTGGCCGTGCCGGCTGTGTTGTATTGAAGCAATTCCCCACTTGCGCCGCCTGCCGGAACACCGCTTCCCGTAGCGTCGTCACGCGATTCCCAGGTTCCTGTAGACGTAATCCATTTCAGAACCTGCCCGTCCGTCACACCAGTCGTATCCACGTCACTCAAATCGTTGAGATTCTGTGCGCCACCGCCCCCTTCGGCGGGTTCCCACTCACCCGCCGTGACGTTGTAGGTGAGCACCTCGCCATCAAGAGCCGCCGCAGAGGACACATTGGCCAAAACCCCCAACTCATCGTCGCTCAAGTCGTCTGTATTCAGCGCGCCGTCATTGTTCGTGTAGACGTTGGTCACGTCCAGAAGCACCCCTTCCAGCGCGCTCTCAGACGTGGGCGTTCCCGCCCCGTTCGCCGCCGCGGTGATTCTCCCCTGAGTGTCCACGGTAAGATTCGAACTGGTGTAGCTCCCCGCCGCTACGCCCGACGCCTCCAGTTTCGCGCCCGTCACACTCGCATCCAACAACTTGGTCCCATCAACAAAGCCGCTCGCGTTTGTTAGGGCGTGCCCGGCCGCTCCGGCCGTCAGCCGTCCCCGTATGGTCAGGTCACCATCGCTGAGAATGTCCCCGTTCGCCTCAAGGTTGATCCCGCCGTCCCCATCTCCTTGCCCGCCGCCGACACACAACTCCTCCACATACCGGGGCGATCCGCTCATTGCCACGGCCACCATCGCGCACACAAGTAGTGCTATCGATCTCTTGGTCCACATGATTACTCTTCCTCCCAGACACGTCGCGCCCGCAGTTCTACCGGCTCGTGATAGCTCTTGCGAGCGATATCGAGGGCCTGAGCAAGGGGTAGGGCCCTCTCCTGTGCGACGAATCCCGTCCCCTGCGATCCCGATGGCACCACCGATCCCTCGATTACATCCAGAACTTCCCGCATGATGTAGTGACACGTGTCATCCCCGTAGCTTCGTCCCGGCACGTGGTCACAGGTCCGCAGGTCGTGCGCGCAGATCGAGCATTCCGGTGTCTGAAACGAGAATCCGATAGACGTCTCTCGATACACGCCGCCTTCAATGTTCAGGATGAAGTCGGCGTTCTCCCGGGTCCGAAGCACGTAGACGTCTGGGCGTACCGCGACGCGCTCGCCGTCCCGGTGTAGTGCTGATCGGAAGAAGGTTCCACGCGGCAGAGAACCCCGGAGGTCATGTCGCTCCATGAGGGGCCGCCCAGGCACCAACCCATTGATGCGCGCCAGTTCTTCCTCTGGAAACCGGCTGAAGTGCCGGTCCACACCGTTGTGGCACAGATCCATCGTGAATGCGGCGAATTCTTCCCGCCCAAGCGGCCGCAATGCAAAGCCGTTGACATGGTCCAGCATTTCG
>JAAEQP010001580.1 GCA_024231375.1 bacterium
ACAAACGCTTCATCTACGAGGAATCGCTACGCACGCCGCTTGTGGCACGGTGGCCGGGCGTCACCAAACCGGGGTCCGAGATCGACCAACTCGTGCAGAATCTTGACTGCGCCGAGACCTTCCTCGACATCGCCGGCGCGCCGGTTCCGGACAACATGCAGGGCGCGAGCATGGCGCCCCTCATGCGCGGCAAATCGCCCGGCGACTGGCGGTCGTCCATCTACTACCACTACTACGAAGGCGAAGGCCGCGTCCACAACGTGTACAAGCACTATGGCGTCCGCACCGACCGCTACAAACTCGCCTACTTCTACACCATCGACGAATGGGAGTTCTACGATCTCGAGAAGGACCCCAAGGAAATGCAGAGCCAGTACGACAACCCCGCCTACGCAGATCAGGTGAAGGCCCTCAAGGCCGAGCTCGCCCGCTTGCGGAAGGTCTATGCTGTACCCGAGGACGAGGATATGAAGTAAGGGGCGGGGAAGAAGAACACCACGGATTGCACGGATGACACTGATGGGAACGGCGTGGAGAAGCGCAGCAACAAGGGGACTGACTCAAGCGGAATCTGCCGCAGGCGGACGCAGACGTGTCTGTCCCTTTCTTGCGAAGCGGCAGGCGTGGGGGCACGGACATAGCTGAACCCGCCGGGCACCCCCTTCTCGTCATCCCGAGCGAAGTCGAGGGATCTCTTGCCCCGGTACCCGCCCGTTCACGCAGCGGCCCGTTGCCACATGGCTCCACCCATGTTATCCTCCCATCCAACAGCTACGTCCCTACGGAAGTTCTAACAGGGAGGGTTCAGCATGTGCCGAATGGGTCTCATTGGGTGCCTCACAGCGTGTGTGGTTCTTGGTGCTTCATCCGTGACGGGCGCCGACGACACGATAACCGTTCCGCTCACCTTGACCGACCTGGAGGACCAGTGGGCGGCCTCCCAGGGCCTGAAGCGCCTCGTTGCGACGGGCGAGTTCGAACACGCGGGGCAATCCTACGCCGTCGAGTTCAAACTGGGGGATGACTGGAATGGATTCCTCATTCCGGGCACGGTCTACTTCACGGGCGACCCGGACGAGGGGTACAGGGACAACCAACCCTTCCCGCACGTCCTTGGCGTCGGCGGCAAGCTGTACTCGGTCGACATCCTGCTCGAACCACCGCAACTCATGCTCACGCCTTACGCCGGGCCCGTCGCTATGGTGCGCATTCCCATCCAGACCGAACGGCTGTCCCTTCACAGCCCGTGCAAACAGGTGCTTCTGTACCGTCCCGGCACCAAGGCGTCGGTGCCGGTGGGCGACTATGAACTGTCCGAGTACCAGTGCGTGAAGAAGGACAAGGATGGCCAAGCGTGGTACCTATGCGCGGCTGGGACCAAGGACAGTCCCTCCCTGAAAGTTCGGGCAGGCGCGGAAGCCTCGCTGGGCATCGGCGGACCCTACATGCCGTCGCTGGAGGTGGACGGCACGCGTTCGAGCACCTTCCGGCGTTGGCGTAAGGTGGCCTACGTCGATTTCGGCATGCGCGGTAAATGGAACGAGAACCCCACCACCATCTTCCCCGTTGGCGGCAACACCGAGCCTCCCGGGTTCATCGTGCGCAATCCAGACGGCGAGACGGTGGTTGAAGGCGCGTTCCGGTATGGGTGAGGCAGCACATGCACGGCCACATGGCGTGGCCTGAAGAAGGGCGTGACCTACACCGTCGAGTCCGTAGTCAACACAGGGCCCTATGAGGTCGCCGACACACCGCAGGAGATGGTCTTCGAATAGGCGGCCCGGAAGAGCGCAGCAACAAGGGAACTGACACAAGCGAGGCGGTCGGTAGAGCGCGGGAACGTGTACGCCCCTTTCTTGCGAAGCCACGGTCATTGCTGAATCTGCCGCATGCCTCTCTGCCGTCATCCTGAACGAAGTGAAGGATCTCGTTCCCCCGGTGCCTGTCCTGGAGTGCGAGATGCTTCGCTGGCGCTCAGCATGACGGATAGGAGGAATCGCTAAACGCAGAGCCGCAGAGGGCGTGGAGGCTCGCAGAGATACACGTTGGGGTGGATGTGATCGCCTCCCAAGTCCGCGCAGCGGACGACAGGCCGTAGCCACGGGCGTAAGCCCGTGGAACCCGCGTCCCTCTTCTCATCGTCAGCCCCCGCAGGGGGCGGCACCCTCTACCGAATCACCAGGAAGTAGGCCAGCACAATCGCACCCAGCACGATGCGGTACCACCCGAAGGGGATGAAGGTGTGGCGTTTGAGCAGGCGCATGAGGAATGCGATGGCGCCGTAGGCCACGCCGAAGGACACGACCGAGCCCACCACGATGGCGGCCCACTGGACCGGCGTGAACGCGACGCCTATCTTCACCAGGGTGTAGACCGTCGCTCCGAGCATGGTGGGGATGGCCAGGAAGAAGGAGAACTCGGCCGCGGCCGCGCGTGACGCGCCAACCGCCATGCCTCCGATGATGGTCGCGCCGGACCTCGACGTCCCCGGAATCATCGCCAGACACTGAAACAGTCCAATGGCGATAGCCCGCCCGAAGCCGATGTCGTGTACGGTCTCGCAGTGCATGGTGACGGGCCGTTTCTCCAGCACGATGAACACGAGGCCGCC
>JAAEQP010001581.1 GCA_024231375.1 bacterium
ATGCCCAAAAATGATCGTCGTCCTATCATGGCTTGATTCCTTCCTGTGTAAGGTCCGCACGCATCCGCACACGGTAGAGTCCCTTGCTGGCGGTAATGAACAGCCAATCCCGCTTCGGTCCGCCAAAGCAGACGTTCGCGGTCCACCGTTCGTCGATGGCGATATGCTCGATCTGCTTGCCGGTCTTGTCGAAAACGAGCACGCCCTTCCCGGTCAGGTACAGGTTGCCCTCGCTGTCGATAGTCATGCCGTCGGATCCCTTCTCGCAGAACAGGGTCTTGTCCGCCAGCGTGCCGTCCTCCTGAATGGCGTACGAATACGTCTTCCCCGCACGGATGTCGGTCACATACAGCGTCTTGCCGTCAGGCGTGCCGATAATGCCGTTGGGTTGTTCCAGGTCATCCGCCACGCGCGTCAGCGTCTTGCCGTCGGGCGTGAGGTAGTAGACGGCTTGGCAGTCCTGTTCCGAAGTGTCCCGGTCCCAATAGGGCCGTTTGTAGAAGGGGTCGGTGAAGTACGCGCCGCCGTCCGGCCTCACCCACACATCGTTCGGACCGTTCAAGAGCTTGTCCCGGTACCCGTCGACCAGCACGGTAACCTTCTTGTCCGCGTCGATGCGCCAGAGCTGGTTCTTCTCGTCCGCGCACGCCCACATCGCGCCCTTCTCGTCGATCCACAACCCGTTCGACCGGCCGCACGGCTCCATCCACGTGGTCAGCTCACCGTCCACGCTCCATTTCAGGATACGGTCGTTAGGCTGGTCCGTGAAGTACACGTTGCCGTCCGCGTCCGCCGTGGGCCCCTCGGTAAACGCGAACTCGCCCGCCAGTTTCTCCACCTCCGCGCCCCGCGCCAAGACGGGACTCTCGGCATGCGCGCAGGAAAGGGCCAGGACCAGCGTTGCGACGGCAAGGATTGCTCGTGTTCTCATGATTCGACGCTCCATGTTGGGTATGTCAGTGACATCCAGCCTACCCGAGTCCTGTGCGCGATTCCAGTGCGATAATGGGTACAGTGGGGCTGTTGAAAAGTCTTACCGCTGACGAATCCTGAACGACAGCGCCAAACGAAGACAGAAGCGAAAAGGCGGGACTGACCCCAGCGAGCGCAGCGAGACGGGTCTGTCCCTGGCTTCTTTCGCGGCTATCGCGCCAGGGCCGAGACTTTTTCAACAGCCCC